>NZ_JAOCLC010000019.1:0-70135 GCF_029845105.1 Stenotrophomonas sp. GD03654
GTCCCCCGCCAACCAATCCTGGCCCGGCCCTTCTCGCAACCCCTGACCACCGACCAAGCGCCGTTGCTGTTGCTGTTGCTGTTGCTTCAAAACCAGCCTGCCGCAGGCAGCGCCGCAGCCGCCGCTGCAAGGAAACCTGAATACGTTCGAACGCCTCACCTCAATCCCCCGCCCCAGCGGCCGATAACGGGGTTGTCACCGCTCGTCCCGCCGTGACCGGCTCGGCGCCGCCCGCCCGTTTCGACCTGGTCCTGCTCGATGAATCTCCTGCATCGCTGGCAACACTACTTCAGCAATCTCTCCGTCCGGCGCAAGCTCAACCTGCTGACGCTGCTCATCGCGCTCGGCGTGATCGCGCTCTCGGTGATCGCCGCCCGCATGCAGTACCTCGACCTCACCGAGACCCGCAAGACCGCGCTGAAGACCCAGGTCGAACTCAGCTACGGCATCCTCCAGCATTACCACCGGCTGGCCGGCACCGGCGAGCTCAGCGAGGACGCTGCCAAGAGCGCCGCATTGCAGGCGCTGGAAGTGATGCGCGCCGATAACGATGCCTACTACTTCAACATCTACGACACCGGATACCGCCTGCTCATGCACCCGTTCCGCAAGGACCTGGTGGGCAAGGACATGAAGGACTTCCGCACCGACGACGGCGTGCGCATCTACTACGACCAGGTCGAAGCAGCCAGGGCCGGCGGTGGCTTCGTCACCTACCGCTGGGCAAAGCCCGGCAGCAAGGACGAGGTCGAGAAGGTCGCCTACGCCGGCCTGTTCGCGCCCTGGAACTGGGTGGTCAGCAGTGGCGTCTACATGGACGACGTGCAGAAGCAGGCGCTGGTGTTCACCGCCATCATGGCCGTCTCCGGTGGCGTGCTGGTGTTGATCGTGCTGGCGCTGAGCTGGCTCATCGGCAACCGCATCGCCGTGCCGCTGAAGCAGGCAACGGCCGTGGCCGAGGGTATCGCCCGCGGCAAGCTGGACAGCCACATCGGCCCGCAGCCGCATGACGAAACCGGCCGCCTGCTGGACGCCATGTCCGCCATGCAGCGGCAGCTGCACGCAGTAATCAGCGGCCAGCGCGAAATGGCGCGCCGCCACGACGGCGGCGAACTGAGCTATCGCATCGACGCCAGCGCCTTCCCCGGCGAGTACGGGCTGATGGTGCAGGAAACCAATGCCCTGGTGGGCGGCCATGTGCAGACCCTGCACGACGTGCTGGACGTGGTGCAGCAGTATGCGGTCGGCGATCTGAGCCGCGACATCGCGCGCTACCCCGGCGAGAAGGCGGCGATGACCACCACCATCGACACGGTCAAGGCCAACCTCGGCCGCATCAACGCCGAGATCAAGCAGCTGGCCCGCGCCGCCGCCGCTGGCGACTTCAGCCAGCGAGGTGATGCGCAGCGCTTCGATCACGATTTCCGCCTGATGCTGGAAAACCTCAACGCCATGATGGCGGTCAGCGATGACAACCTCGGCAAGCTCTCGCAGCTGCTGTCGGCCATCGCCGAAGGCGACCTGACCGCGCGCATGCACGGCGACTACCAGGGTGTGTTCGCGCGCATGCGCGACGACGCCAATACGACCGTCACGCAGCTGACCCGGATCGTCGGCCAGATCCAGGCCAGCGCTTCCAGCATCACCCTGGCCGCCGGTGAGATTGCTTCAGGCAACAGTGACCTGTCGCGCCGTACCGAGCAGCAGGCCGCCAACCTCGAAGAAACCGCCGCATCGATGGAGGAACTGACCTCCACCGTGCGCCAGAACGCCGAGCACGCCCGCCAGGCCAACCAGCTGGCCATCGGCGCGCAGGGTGTTGCCTCCCAAGGCGGCAGCGTGGTCGGCCAGGTGGTCACCACGATGTCGGCCATCGAAGCCTCGTCGAAGAAGATCGCCGAGATCATCAGTGTCATCGACGGCATCGCCTTCCAGACCAATATCCTGGCGCTGAACGCCGCGGTGGAAGCTGCCCGTGCCGGCGAACAGGGTCGCGGCTTCGCCGTGGTCGCCAGCGAAGTGCGCACCCTCGCCCAGCGCTCCGCCGCCGCCGCCAAGGAGATCAAGGGCCTGATCGATGATTCGGTCGGCAAGGTCGCCGAAGGCTCCAGCCTGGTCCACCAGGCCGGCAGCACCATGGGCGAGATCGTCGCTTCGGTGCAGCGCGTGACCGACATCATGGCCGAGATCTCTGCGGCCTCGCAGGAACAGAGCGCCGGCATCGAGCAGGTCAACCAGACCGTGGTGCAGATGGACGAGACCACCCAGCAGAACGCCGCGCTGGTGGAGGAAGCCACTGCCGCCGCACGTGCGATGGAAGAACAGGCTGGCCAGCTGGCCGACGCCGTGGCGATCTTCCGCCTGGACAACCAGGTCGCCGCCGCGATGAAGGCGGTGGCCGCACGTGTCGAGCCGGTCCGTGCTGCCACCGTCGTGGCGCGCCCACAGCCGGCTCCGACGCCGGCACCGGCACCGGTACGCCGTACCGGCAGCAACGCCAGCACCTTCGTCGCCAGCGACAGCGACTGGCAGGAATTCTGAGACCCACCCGCGGTGGCTTCGGCCGCCGCCTCTGCCGATGGACACGTCCCCCGTGCAAAGTCCTACTCCCATCGTCACCGGCCCGCGCGAATTCGAGTTCGCCGACCGTGATTTCCGCCGCGTCTGCGACCTGATCTACCAGCGCGTGGGCATCGCCCTCGCTCCGGCCAAGCGCGACATGGTCTATGGCCGCCTGTCGCGCCGCCTGCGCACGCTGGGCATGCGCAGCTTCCAGCAGTATCTGGACCATCTGGAGCAGGAAGATGGTGACGAGTGGCAGGCGTTCACCAACGCCCTGACCACCAACCTGACCTCGTTCTTCCGCGAACCGCATCACTTCGACAAGCTGCGCGAGGAGCTGCAGCAGCGCTCCAGCCGCACGCCGCTGCTGCTGTGGTCGTGCGCGGCGTCCACCGGCGAAGAGCCCTACTCGATGGCGATCACCGCCTGCGAGGCCTTCGGCACCCTGAAACCGCCGGTACGCATCATCGCCACCGACGTCGATACCCAGGTGCTGGCCACCGCCGGTCGTGGCATCTACAACATCGATCGCGTCACCAGCCTCGATCCGGACCTGCGCCGCCGCTACTTCCAGCGCGGCAGCGGCCCCAACGAGGGTCAGTGCCGCGTGCTGCCGGCGCTGCGCGAGCTGATCGAGTTCCGCCCGCTGAACCTGCTCGCCCCGCGCTACGACGTCGGCGGACCATTCGACGCGCTGTTCTGCCGCAACGTGATGATCTACTTCGACAAGCCGACCCAGCGTGCCATCCTCGGTCGCCTGGTCCAGCACCTGTCCGATGATGGCCTGCTCTATACCGGGCACTCGGAGAATTACCTGCACGCCGCCGACCTGATCCAGCCCTGCGGCCGCACCCTGTACCGCCGTGCGGCAAAGGCCGGTGCATGAACGCCTCACTGCGTACCGATGATGTGATGCGCTACCAGGATGCGCGCTTCAAGACCATCGCCGCCAAGCTGCTGCCGACCCAGTACCTGGTGGTGGACGACACCACCGCGCTGACCACAACGCTGGGTTCCTGCGTGGCCGCCTGCCTGCGCGACCCGGTGCTGAAAATCGGTGGCATGAACCATTTCCTGCTGCCCGAAGGCAACGCCGGCGACGGCGCACCCGCGCGCTATGGCAGCTATGCGATGGAACTGCTGATCAACGACATGCTCAAGCGCGGCGCACACCGCAAGCGCATCGAGGCCAAGGTGTTCGGCGGCGCCAACGTGCTCAAGGGATTCACCAGCAATCCGGTCGGTACCCGTAACGCCGAGTTCGTGCGCCAGTACCTCCAGGCCGAGCATATTCCGATCATCGCCGAGGACCTGTGCGGCATCCATCCGCGCAAGATCTGGTTCTTCGCCGATACCGGCCGCGTGGTGGTGCAGCGCCTGCCGCATGCCCACGAAGCCGAAGTGGCTGCCACCGAATCGGCCGTGCGTGCGCGCCTGTCCAAGGCCCCGGTCACCGGTGGCGTGGAGTTGTTCGAATGACCCTGACCGGCAACGCCCCCTGCCGGGTCCTGATCGTCGACGACTCTGCCGTCGTGCGGCAGATGCTCACGGAAATCCTGTCCAGCGATCCGGCCATCGACGTGGTCGGCACCGCCGCCGACCCGCTGCTGGCGCGCGAGAAGATCAAGCGCCTGGCCCCGGACGTGATCACCCTGGACGTGGAAATGCCACGCATGGACGGGCTGGCGTTCCTGGAAAACCTGATGCGCCTGCACCCGCTGCCGGTGGTGATGATCTCTTCGCTGACCGAGCGCGGCGCCGACACCACCCTGCAGGCACTGGCGCTGGGTGCGGTGGATTTCGTCTCCAAGCCGAAGCTGGACGTGGCGCGCGGCCTGCAGGCCTACGCCGACGAGATCATCGCCAAGGTCAAGATGGCGGCGCGCTCGCGCGTACGTCCGCTGGTGCGCGCTGCAGTCCCGAAGCTCACGCTGGACACAGCCCCCTCGATGCGCCCTGCCTCACCGCAGTTCCGCACCACCGACCGCCTGATCGCGATCGGCTCGTCGGCCGGTGGCACCGAAGCCCTGCGCGTGGTGTTGGAAGGCATGCCCGCCGATGGCCCAGCCGTGGTGATGACCCAGCACCTGCCGGCCAGCTTCAGCAGTGCCTTCGCCGAACGCCTGGACCGCCACTCGGCCATGGCCGTGCGCGAGGCCAGCGACGGCGAAGCGGTGCTGCCTGGCCACGCCTACCTGCCGCCGGGCGGCAAGCACCTGCGGATCATCCGTGACGGTGCACGCTGGCGCTGCCGCGTCGACGACGGCCCAGCGGTGAACCGGCACAAGCCTGCGGTGGACGTGCTGTTCCGCTCGGTCGCGCAGAACGCCGGCGGCAATGCCATTGGCGCCATCCTCACGGGCATGGGCGACGATGGCGCACGCGGACTGCTGGAAATGCGTCGCGCCGGCGCACCGACGCTGGTGCAGGACGAGGCCACCAGCGTGGTCTGGGGCATGCCCGGTGCAGCGTTCAAGCTCGGCGCCGCCGAGGAACAGGTGCCGCTGGAACGGATTGCCGAGCGATTGCTGGCGCTCGCCCGCGGCTGATTGCGCGCCGCGGCTCAAGGACTCCGCGGGCAGTAGATCCACGCCATGCGTGGATGCCTTTGTAGAGTCGAGCCGCGCTCGACTCATCGCGCATCGCACGAACAGCAGCCAAGCATGGACTCGGCGCTACAGGCCATCAGGCAACAAGAAAAGGTGCCGGCTTTCATCGGGGTTCTTCGTTTCAACGCGCTACCCGCATGTGTGCTTTGATAGCGGTATTGCACAAGGAATGCTGCACATGATCAAAGGCATATGGAAGGCCGCCCTGGCGGCCGTACTGCTTTCATTGCCACTGGCACCCGCCAGCGCCAGTGGCGATCTGTTCTACTTCGAGGCCAAGCAGGGTGATGCGTTCTTCATGCTGATGCTGGTGGGTCGCGAAGACCCCGGCGCGGTAAGCGTCAGCTGGAAAGGCGCGTTGATCCCGCCGTATCCCAACGTGCATCGCCGCTACTACATCGAGTTCAACCGTGCAAAGCGCCAGGCCTACGTGCGTCCACTTGACCGTGATGGATTGCCCTGGTTCGAGATGGATGTCTCCGGTAAGCGCGGCTACGTGCTGATCGGCGGCCGTCGGTTGCAGGGCAACGCAGACTGGACCGTGCAATAGCGGATGCAGCAGACAAAAACCCCCGGCTTTCACCGGGGGTTCTTCGTTTCAACGGGATGCCGGCCAGCGGCCGGCACTACCGCATCAGGCAGCGACCGTCTTGGCCACGTCCTGGTATTCCTCGATCTGGTCGAAGTTCATGTAGCGGTAGATCTCCGCGCCGCTGGCGGCGATCACGCCCACATCGGCCATGTACTCTTCCTTGGTCGGGATGCGGCCCAGACGCGAGCAGATCGCGGCCAGTTCAGCCGAACCCAGGTACACGTTGGTGTTGCGGCCCAGACGGTTCGGGAAGTTGCGGGTCGAGGTCGACATCGCGGTGGAGCCTTCACGGATCTGCGCCTGGTTGCCCATGCACAGCGAGCAGCCCGGCATTTCCATGCGTGCACCGGTGGCGCCGAAGGTGCCGTACACGCCTTCCTTGGTCAGCTCCGAGGCGTCCATCTTGGTCGGCGGGGCCACCCACAGGCGGGTCGGCAGGTCACGCTTGCCTTCCAGCAGCTTGGCCGCCGCACGGAAGTGACCGATGTTGGTCATGCACGAACCGATGAACACTTCGTCGATCTTGGCGCCGGCCACCTCGGACAGGGTCTTCACGTCGTCCGGGTCGTTCGGGCAGGCCACGATCGGCTCGTGGATGTCGGCCAGGTCGATCTCGATGACGGCGGCGTACTCGGCGTCGGCATCCGGCTCCAGCAGCTGCGGGTTGGCCAGCCACGCTTCCATCTTCTCGATGCGACGCTGCAGCGAGCGTGGATCCTGGTAACCCTCGGCAATCATCCACTTCAGCAGGGTGATGTTGCTGGTCAGGTACTCGATGATCGGTTCCTTGTTCAGGCGCACCGAGCAACCGGCCGCCGAACGCTCGGCCGAGGCGTCGGACAGTTCGAACGCCTGTTCGACCTTCAGCTCCGGCAGGCCTTCGATTTCCAGGATGCGGCCGGAGAAGATGTTCTTCTTGCCGGCCTTGGCCACGGTCAGCAGCCCGGACTTGATCGCGTACAGCGGGATCGCGTTGACCAGGTCACGCAGGGTCACGCCCGGCTGCATCTTGCCCTTGAAGCGCACCAGCACCGACTCCGGCATGTCCAGCGGCATCACGCCGGTGGCAGCAGCGAAGGCGACCAGGCCCGAACCGGCCGGGAACGAAATACCCACCGGGAAACGGGTGTGCGAGTCACCACCGGTACCGACGGTGTCCGGCAGCAGCATGCGGTTGAGCCAGCTGTGGATCACGCCGTCGCCCGGGCGCAGCGAGACGCCGCCACGGGTGGAGATGAACTCCGGCAGGGTGTGGTGGGTCTTCACGTCCACCGGCTTCGGGTAAGCGGCGGTGTGGCAGAACGACTGCATCACCAGGTCGGCCGAGAAGCCCAGGCAGGCCAGGTCCTTCAGCTCGTCACGGGTCATCGGGCCGGTGGTGTCCTGCGAGCCGACCGAGGTCATCTTCGGTTCGCAGTAGGTGCCCGGGCGCATGCCCTGGCCTTCCGGCAGGCCACAGGCGCGGCCGACCATCTTCTGCGCCAGCGAGAAGCCCTTGCCGGTGTCGACCGGCTGCACCGGCAGGCGGAACAGATCGGTCGGGGCCAGGCCCAGCGCTTCGCGCGCCTTGCCAGTCAAGCCACGGCCGATGATCAGCGGAATGCGGCCACCGGCACGCACTTCGTCGAACAGCACTTCGGACTTGACCTGGAACTCGGCGATCACTTCACCGTTCTTTAGCGCCTTGCCTTCGTACGGACGCAGCTCGACCACATCGCCGTGCTCCATCTTCGACACGTCCAGCTCGATCGGCAGTGCGCCGGCATCTTCCATGGTGTTGTAGAAGATCGGGGCGATCTTCGAACCCAGGCAGACGCCACCGGCGCGCTTGTTCGGGATGAACGGAATGTCATCACCGGTCCACCACAGCACGCTGTTGGTGGCCGACTTGCGCGAGGAGCCGGTACCGACCACGTCGCCGACATAGGCGACCAGGTGGCCCTTGTCCTTCAGCGACAGGATCTGCTGGATCGGGCCGCGCTTGCCGTCTTCTTCCGGGGTGAACGGCGCATCGTCGCGCTTGTTCTTCAGCATCGCCAGGGCGTGCATCGGAATGTCCGGACGGGTGGTCGCGTCCGGCGCCGGCGACAGGTCGTCGGTGTTGGTCTCACCCGGCACCTTGAACACGGTGACGGTCAGGCTCTGCGGCACTTCCGGGTTGCTGGTGAACCACTCGGCATCGGCCCAGCTCTGCAGCACGGCCTTGGCGTTGGCGTTGCCGGCCTTGGCCTTTTCCTGCACGTCATGGAAGGCATCGAACACCAGCAGGGTCTTCTTCAGACCGTTGGCGGCGATGGTGCCGACGCTGGCGTCGTCCAGCAGCTGCACCAGCGGCGCGACGTTGTAACCGCCCAGCATGGTGCCCAGCAGTTCGGTGGCGCGCTCGCGGCTGATCAGCGGGTTCTGCTCGCTACCCAGCGCGATCGCGGCCAGGTACGAGGCCTTGACCTTGGCCGCGTCATCGACGCCGGCCGGCACGCGATGGGTCAGCAGGTCGAGCAGGAACTCGGCCTCGCCCTGCGGCGGGTTCTTCAGCAGTTCGATGACATCGGCCGTCTGCTGCGCGCTCAGCGGCAGCGGCGGGATGCCAAGCGCAGCGCGCTCGGCGACGTGGTGGCGGTAGGCTTCCAACATGACAACTCCCGGGTAATGCGTAGGTTGAAAAAACAATGTGGGCTCAGGCTTGCGGCACGATCAGCTTCAGGCCCTTGAAGTAGTCGCGGTAAAACGTGTCGTTCCAGGTGATCAGGCCGTCGCACTGCAGCAGTGCGTGGGCGCCGACCATGAATTCGTCCAGACTGCGACGGCTGCCGCCGCGCTGGCGATGACGACGGTGCATCTCGCCGGCGCGCAGCGCCGACTTGGCTTCCATCGGGTTGAAGTGCACGCCCATCTCTTCCAGCGCTTCCAGCACTTCGGCACCGCCGCGCAGCGATGCGCAGACTTCGGCCAGGGTCGCGCCACAGACCACCACGCGGCCGCCGACCAGGCTCTGCCGGAGGATGGCTTCCACCGCATCGGCCTGCGGACCATTGCTGAGCAGCTCGACCAGTACCGGCGAATCGACGGCGATCATCACGGCTTATTCCTCGTCACGCACCGCACGCACCGCCGCGTCGGACGACTCAAAGCCGTCCAGCGCGAACTTGCCGCGCGCCCGTGAAATGGCATCGTCAACACTCTTGCGCAGGATGATGCGGCTGCCGTCCAGTTCGACCTTCAGCAGCGTGCCCTTGGTCAGGCCGAGGGCATCACGCACCGCCTTGGGCAGGGTGATCTGTCCGCGTTCTGCAACAGTGGCTTCCATGGGTAGGTCCTCCAGAGTATGCACAAATTATACATACTTCCTTGGGCATACTTCCACCCTGAACAGGACCGGCACCCCGCCAGCCCTTGCCTCGCAAAGGATCGGCCACAAACGTGACATGCGCCATACACCCTCCCCTGTAGTCTGGAACCGATGCCGCAGGCCGAACCCGGCCCGGGTGAATCCATTCAGTTTCGGGTTCATACTGGAACTTCCGGGGCCACCAGGCCCGCGGCAAACGCAAGCAGGTCCGCCCATGCGCGGGCCACTGCAAGCCATCCGCAAGAAGGAGTTACCCCGCATGAGCGATTCGTTCTCCACCCGAAGCCAGCTGAACGTTGGCGGCAAGACCTACGACTACTTCAGCCTGCCCACGCTGGGCCAGCGCTTCGACATCTCCCACCTGCCCTACTCGATGAAGATCCTGCTGGAGAACCTGCTCCGGCACGAGGATGGCGGCATCACCGTCGGCAAGGACCACATAGAAGCCGTGGCCCGCTGGAACCCGGCGGCGGAACCGGACACCGAGATCGCCTTCATGCCGGCGCGCGTGGTCCTGCAGGACTTCACTGGTGTGCCCTGCGTGGTCGACCTGGCCGCGATGCGCGATGCGGTGGTCAAGCTCGGCGGCTCGCCGGAGCAGATCAATCCGCAGATTCCCTCCGAGCTGGTCATCGACCACTCGGTGCAGGTCGACGTGTTCGGCAAGCCCGACGCGCTGGACCTCAACGGCAAGATCGAATTCCAGCGCAACCAGGAACGCTACGGCTTCCTGCGCTGGGGCCAAAAGGCCTTCGACAACTTCAAGGTGGTGCCGCCCAACACCGGCATCGTGCACCAGGTGAATCTGGAAAACCTGGCTCGCGTGGTGATGACCGCGGACGAGGATGGCAAGGCGGTGGCCTACCCCGATACCGTGTTCGGCACCGACAGCCACACGACCATGATCAACGGCATCGGCGTGCTCGGCTGGGGCGTGGGCGGCATCGAGGCCGAGGCGGCCATGCTCGGCCAGCCGTCGTCGATGCTGATCCCGCAGGTGGTGGGCTTCAAGTTGACCGGCAAGCTGCCCGAGGGCGCCACCGCCACCGACCTGGTGCTGACCGTTACCCAGATGCTGCGCAAGCTCGGCGTGGTCGGCAAGTTCGTAGAGTTCTACGGTGATGGCCTGCAGCACCTGCCGCTGGCCGACCGTGCCACCATCGGCAACATGGCCCCGGAATACGGCGCCACCTGCGGCATCTTCCCGATCGACGCCGAATCGCTGAACTACCTGCGCCTGTCCGGCCGCAGCGAAGAACAGATCGATCTGGTCGAAGCCTACGCCAAGGCGCAGGGCCTGTGGCACGAGCCGGGCAGCCCGCACGCGCAGTACAGCACCACGCTGGAACTGGACATGGGCACGGTGAAGCCGTCGCTGGCCGGCCCCAAGCGCCCGCAGGACCGCGTGCTGCTGGAGGACGTACAGAGGAACTACCGCGAAGCGCTGGTTGGCCTGACCACCAACCGCGACAAGCGCAGCGACGATGTCTCCTCGTTCGTCAATGAGGGCGGTGGCGCCGCGGTCGGCAACGAGCAGCTGGCCAAGGGCTTCGCCGACATCGAGATCGAAGGCCGCAAGGTGCGGCTGAAGGATGGCGCGGTGGTCATCGCGGCCATCACCTCCTGCACCAACACCTCCAACCCGGCGGTGATGATCGGTGCCGGCCTGCTGGCCCGCAACGCGGCCGCCAAGGGCCTGAACCGCCAGCCGTGGGTGAAGACCTCGCTGGGTCCAGGCTCGCGCGTGGTCACCGACTACCTGGAAAAGGCCGGCGTACTGAAGGAACTGGAGAAGATCGGCTTCTACGTGGTCGGCTACGGCTGCACCACCTGCATCGGCAACTCCGGCCCGCTGCCGACCGAAGTCAGCGCCGGCATCGCCGCCGGCGATCTTGTGGTCACCTCGGTGCTGTCCGGCAACCGCAACTTCGAGGGCCGCGTGCACCCCGAAGTGAAGATGAACTACCTGGCCAGTCCGCCGCTGGTGGTGGCCTACGCCATCGCCGGCACCACCGACATCGACCTGACCACCCAGCCGCTCGGTACCGGCAGCGATGGCCAGCCGGTGTTCCTGCGCGACATCTGGCCGAGCAACAAGGAAATCGGCGATGTCATCGCCGCGACCATCGGCCCGGAGATGTTCAAGCAGAACTACGCCGACGTGTTCAAGGGTGACACCCGCTGGAACACCATCGCCTCGCCGGACGGCAACCTGTACGAGTGGAGCGATGCCTCCACCTACATCAAGAACCCGCCGTACTTCGATGGCATGACCATGCAGACCGGCAGCATCGACGACGTGCATGGTGCACGCGTGATGGGCCTGTTCGGCGATTCGATCACCACAGACCACATCTCCCCGGCCGGCAACATCAAGAAGGACTCGCCGGCAGGCCGCTTCCTGCAGGAGCGCGGCGTGCAGCCGGCCGACTTCAACAGTTACGGCAGCCGCCGCGGCAACGATGACGTGATGGTCCGCGGCACCTTCGCCAACATCCGCATCAAGAACCTGATGTTCGGTGGCGAGGAAGGCGGCAACACCCTGTACTACCCGGCCGGCGGCGGTCAGCCGGAGAAGCTGGCGATCTACGATGCGGCCATGAAGTACAAGGCCGACAAGGTGCCGCTGGTGGTGCTGGCCGGCAAGGAATACGGCACCGGCTCGTCGCGCGACTGGGCGGCCAAGGGCACCCTGCTGCTGGGGGTGAAGGCAGTCATCGCCGAGAGCTTCGA
Organism: Stenotrophomonas sp. GD03654; assembly: GCF_029845105.1. Classification (NCBI taxonomy): domain Bacteria; kingdom Pseudomonadati; phylum Pseudomonadota; class Gammaproteobacteria; order Lysobacterales; family Lysobacteraceae; genus Stenotrophomonas; species Stenotrophomonas sp. GD03654. The sequence goes on from NZ_JAOCLC010000019.1 coordinate 11,846, forward strand.
GCGCATCCACCGCTCCAACTTGGTCGGCATGGGCGTGCTGCCGCTGCAGTTCCGCAACGGCGAGAACGCGCAGTCTCTGGGCCTGGATGGCTCGGAAGTGATCGACATCACCGGCCTGCAGGACGGTGCCAGCAAGCGCGCCACGGTCACCGCGACCAAGGCCGACGGCACCAGGAAGACCTTCGAGGTCTCGGTGATGCTGCTGACCCCGAAGGAAGTCGAGTACTTCCGTCATGGCGGTCTGCTGCAGTACGTGCTGCGCCAGCTGGCCAGCAAGTAACGAAAAAGGGCCGGATCCGCACGGATCCGGCCCTTTCCGTTTGCGATGTCTCCTGTGGAGCCGAGCATGGGCTCGGCTCTGCGGAAGCGCTCAGCGGCGCGGTGCGTCCGGGTCGGTGCGCAGCGCCTTCAGCAGGCCCCACATGTAGAACGCCAGGGTGAACGAGAACGGCAGGCCGCACAGCACCACCGCCGTCTGCATCGCGCTGAAGTTGCCGGCCAGCAGCAGGCCAACGCTGGCCACGGTGATGCCCGCCGCCCAGAACACGCGCAGCCAGATCGGCGCGTCATGCCCATCTTCCACGCCATCGTCAACGCGACGGGTACACAGGTTGGCGATCATCAGCGTGCCCGAATCGACCGGGGTCAGGAACAGCACGAAACCAATCACCACCGCAGCACCGGCCACGTACGGCGCGCCGGGCAGGTATTCCAGCAGCTTGAACAGCGTCATCGCCGCATCGTGCTGGGCCACGTCACCCAGGATCGCCTGGCCATGGTTGAGCACCAGGTCGATGGCGGTGTTGCCGAAGATCGACAGCCACGCCAGGGTGAAGCCGAGCGGGATCAGCAGCACGCCCATGATCACCTCGCGGATGGTGCGGCCCCGCGAGATGCGCGCCACGAAAAGGCCGACGAACGGCGCCCAGGCGATCCACCAGGCCCAGTAGAACAGCGTCCACGAGCCCATCCACTCACGCCCCTTCGGGTCGTTGAGGTACATGTCGAAACTCTTGCGCACGAACGCACCGAGGTAATCGCCGGTGTTCTGGATCAAGCCGTCGAACAGGTGCAGGGTCGGGCCGGTGACCAGCACGAACAGCAGCAGGCCGCACAGCAGGCGCACGTTGAGGTTGGAGAGCCAGGCAATGCCCTTTTCCACGCCTGCAACCACGCCGATGGTGGCCACCACCATCATCACCAGCACGATCGCCACCAGCACCTGCGGCGTATCCGGGATGTGGAACAGGTAGACCAGGCCGGACTGCACCACCAGCGCGCCGATGCCGAGGTTGGTCACCATCGAGATCAGCGTGGCCAGGATGCCGAAGCCATCCACCATGTCGCCGATGCGGCCATGGATGCGCTCACCGAAGATCGGGTACAGCGCCGAGCGCAGCGCCAGCGGCAGATCGCGGCGGTAGGCGAAATAGCCCAGCGCCACGCCGACCAGCGCATACAGCGCCCAGCCGTGCAGGCCCCAGTGCAGGAAGGTCAGCACCATCGCCTCGCGGCCGGCGGCCACGGTGCCGCCGGGCTGCCCGGGCGGATTGAGGAAATGGTCCAGCGGCTCGTAGGCGCCGTAGTACAGCAGCGCGATGCCGATGCCAGCCGAGAACAGCATCGAGACCCAGGCGACGTAGCCGAAGGCCGGTGATTCCTCGTTGTGGCCCAGGCGGATGCGGCCATACGGCGAGAACGCCAGCCACAGCACGAAGCCCAGGCACAGCACGATCAGCAGCATGTACCACCAGCCGAACGCGGCCGACACCTCGGCCTGCGCCCATTGCAGCCAGTGCTCGCTGCCTTCGGGATAGAGAACGGTGAGCAGCCCGAGGATGCCGATCGACACCGAGGAGCTGAAGAAGACAAAACGGTTCAAGCGCAGGGGCGAACGCTTGGGATGAGCCAGGGAAGACATGGGGTCGTCTCATCAAGTCCGAGGGAGCACATGGGCGGGGCCGGACCGGTAAACCGGGCCCATGGCGTGGGGCGCGAGCGCATCCTAGGGTTTATTGATTGAACGTTCAATCAATAAAAAGCATAATGGCAGGCAGGCCGATCCTTCGGGTCGCAATCCGTGGAGAGACAATGCCGAAGAAAGGCGTGGAACCGGTACGGCGCGAGCAGCTGATCCGGGCCACTTTCCAGACCATCGACGAGATCGGCATGGCCGATGCGACCGTCGCCACCATCGCGAAGAAGGCAGGGCTGTCCAGCGGCATCGTCGCCCACTACTTCGGCGACAAGGACGGCCTGCTCAATGCTGCAATGCGGCAGATCCTGCGTGAGCTGAAGGACGCCGTCGCCCGCTACCGCGCCGACGCCAGCGACGACCCGCGCGAGCAGCTGCGCGCCATCGTCGATGGCAACTTCGACGACAGCCAGATCAACGGCACCGCCATGCGCGTCTGGCTCACCTTCTGGGCCGCGAGCATGCACCAGCCGGAACTGGCCCGGCTGCAGCGCGCCAACGACCAGCGCCTGTTCTCCAACCTGTGCCACCAGTTCAACCGCCTGCTGCCCCACCCGCAGGCCCGCCTGGCCGCCCGCGGCCTGGCCGCGATGATCGATGGCCTGTGGCTGCGCGGCAGCCTGGTCGGCGGCCAGTTCAATGCCGAGAAGTCCCGGCGCATCGCTTACGGCTACATCGACTTCCAGTTGCAGGCTGTCGCGCTATAAGCGCTTCAGCACCCGCCCCCTTCCAAGGAGTACGCCCCATGACCACCCTGCCCGTCCAACAGCTCTACATCCACGGCCAGCGCGTCGATGCCACCAGCGGCAAGACCTTCAAGACCGTCAACCCGGCAACCGGTGAGGTGATCGCTGAAGTGCAGGTCGCCAGCCAGGCCGACGTCGAGCGCGCCGTGCAGAGCGCGGCCGAAGGCCAGAAGGTGTGGGCGGCGATGACGGCCATGGAGCGTTCGCGCATCCTGCGCCGCGCGGTCGAGCTCCTGCGTGAGCGCAACGACGAACTGGCCCACCTGGAAACCCTGGACACCGGCAAGGCACTGGCCGAAACCACCACCGTGGACATCGTCACCGGCGCCGACGTGGTCGAGTACTACGCCGGCCTCGCCACCGCCATCGAAGGCATCCAGCTGCCGCTGCGCGAATCGAGCTTCTTCTACACCCGTCGCGAGCCGCTGGGCGTGGTCGCTGGCATCGGTGCCTGGAACTACCCGATCCAGATCGCCATGTGGAAGTCGGCGCCGGCCCTGGCTGCCGGCAACGCGATGGTGTTCAAGCCGTCGGAAGTAACCCCGTTGACCGCGATCCGGCTGGCCGAGATCTACACCGAAGCCGGCCTGCCGTCCGGCGTGTTCAATGTCGTGCAGGGTCCGGGCCGCGAGATCGGCCAGTGGCTGACCGAGCACCCGGTGATCGAGAAGATCTCCTTCACCGGCGGCGTCGCCACCGGCAAGAAGGTGATGGCCAGCGCCGCCTCCTCGTCGCTGAAGGAAGTGACCATGGAACTGGGCGGCAAGTCGCCGCTGGTGATCTGCGATGACGCCGATCTGGACCGCGCCGCCGACATCGCGGTGATGGCCAACTTCTTCAGCTCCGGCCAGGTCTGCACCAACGGCACCCGCGTGTTCGTGCCGCGCAGCATGCTGGCTGCATTCGAGGCCGCCGTGGTCGAGCGCGTCAAGCGCATCCGCATCGGCGACCCGATGGCCGCCGAAACCAACTTCGGCCCGCTGACCAGCTTCCCGCACATGGAAAACGTGCTGCGCTACATCGAAAGCGGCAAGGCCGAAGGCGCCCGCCTGCTGACCGGCGGTGGCCGTGCCACCGAGGGCGCGCTGGCCAATGGCGCCTACGTGCTGCCGACCGTGTTCTCCGACTGCCGCGATGACATGACGATTGTCCGGGAAGAGATCTTCGGGCCGGTGATGAGCATCCTCGCCTACGACGACGAAGACGAAGTGGTGCGTCGCGCCAATGACACCACCTTCGGCCTCGCCGCCGGCGTGGTCAGCAAGGACGTCAGCCGCGCCCACCGCATCATCCACCGCCTGGAAGCCGGCATCTGCTGGATCAACACCTGGGGCGAATCGCCGGCCGAAATGCCGGTCGGTGGCTACAAGGAATCCGGCGTCGGCCGCGAAAACGGCATCTCGACCCTTGGCCACTACACCCGCATCAAGTCGGTGCAGGTGGAACTGGGCGACTACGCCAGCGTGTTCTGACCGGCGCGCCCCGAGCACGCCCCCTCGTCCGGCCACCGCGCCGATCCGACATTCCGCCGGGACGCCTGCACGCAGCGCGCCCCGGCCTGCAGGAGACACCCATGAGCACCCATAACGAGTACGACTACATCATCATCGGCGCCGGTTCGGCCGGCAACGTGCTGGCTACCCGCCTCACCGAAGATGCCGATGTCAGCGTGCTGCTGCTGGAAGCCGGTGGCCCGGACTACCGGCTCGACTTCCGTACCCAGATGCCGGCGGCACTGGCCTTCCCGCTGCAGGGCAAGCGCTACAACTGGGCGTACAAGACCGATCCCGAGCCCTTCATGAACAACCGCCGCATGGACTGCGGCCGCGGCAAGGGCCTGGGCGGCTCGTCGCTGATCAACGGCATGTGCTACATCCGTGGCAACGCGATGGATTACGACAACTGGGCCAGCATGCCGGGCCTGGAAGACTGGACCTACCTGGACTGCCTGCCGTACTTCCGCAAGGCGGAAACCCGTGACATCGGCCCCAACGACTACCACGGTGGCGACGGCCCGCTGCGCGTGACCACGCCGAAGGCCGGCAACAACGAACTGTTCGCTGCGATGGTCGAAGCCGGCGTGCAGGCTGGCTACCCGCGCACCGACGATCTGAACGGCTACCAGCAGGAAGGCTTCGGCCCGATGGACCGCACGGTGACCCCGAAGGGCCGTCGCTCCAGCACCGCCCGTGGTTACCTGGACCTGGCCAAGCCGCGCCCGAACCTGACCATCGTCACCCACGCGCTGACCGACCGCATCCTGTTCTCGGGCAAGCGTGCGGTGGGCGTGCAGTGGCTGCACAACGACCAGCCGCAGCGTGCCACCGCGCGCCGCGAAGTGCTGCTGTGTGGCGGCGCCATCGCCTCGCCGCAGATCCTGCAGCGCTCGGGTGTCGGCCCGGCCGACCTGCTGCGCAGCCTGGACATCGACCTGGTGCACCACCTGCCGGGCGTCGGCGCCAACCTGCAGGATCACCTGGAGATGTACCTGCAGTACGAGTGCAAGAAGCCGGTCTCGCTGGCGCCGGCACTGAAGCTGTACAACCAGCCGGCTATCGGCGCCGAGTGGCTGTTCCTGGGCACCGGCATCGGCGCCAGCAACCAGTTCGAGGCCGGTGGCTTCATCCGCAGCGACGCCGAATTCGACTGGCCGAACCTGCAGTACCACTTCCTGCCGGTGGCCATCAATTACAACGGCTCCAACCCGATCAAGGCGCACAGCTTCCAGATGCACGTCGGTTCGATGCGCTCGCCCAGCCGCGGCCGCATCCATGTGCGTTCGAAGGATCCGCGCGAACATCCGAGCATCCTGTTCAACTACATGTCGCACGACCAGGACTGGCGCGAGTTCCGCGCGGCGATCCGCATCACCCGCGAGATCTTCGCGCAGCCGGCGCTGGCACCGTACAGCGGCCGCGAGATTTCCCCGGGCAGCGCGCTGCAGACCGATGCGCAGATCGATGCGTTCGTCCGCGAACATGCCGAGACCGCTTACCACCCGTCGTGCTCGAACAAGATGGGCCACGCCGATGACCCGATGGCAGTGGTCGACGGCCAGGGCCGCGTGCACGGGCTGGAAGGCCTGCGCATCGTCGATGCCTCGATCATGCCGCAGGTGGTGACCGGCAACCTCAACGCGCCGACCATCATGATGGCCGAGAAGCTGGCCGACGTGATCCGCGGCCGCACCCCGCTGGCGCGCAGCACTGCGCCGTACTACAAGGCCAATGGTGCACCGGTGCGTAAGCAGGGCTGACGCAGACGGCTCTTCTGCCGACTCACACCCCAAACCGGTAGGTGCCCACCTTGGTGGGCACATCTCCACAGCGCCCCCCTCGCAATCCCGTGCCGACCAAGGTCGGCACCTACCGTTGCAGCCTCCGCGAACCCCTCTTCGCGTTTTCCCTACGGCGGGGTATGCTGCAATGAACGGCCATTGTCGCTACGCTCAGGGCCGAAACCTAAAACATCACGATTCCTGGAGGGGGAATATGAGTCTGGATCGTCCCTGGCTGCAGAGCTATCCGAAAGGCGTTCCCGCCGAAATCGACGTCAACGAGTTCCATTCGGTCGCCTCGGTCTTCGACGCTTCCGTCGCGAAATTCCGCGACCGCCCCGCCTACTCCAGCTTCGGCAAGGTGCTCACCTACGGTGAGACCGATGCGCTGGTCACCCGGTTCGCCGCCTACCTGCTGGGTGAGCTCAAGCTCAAGAAGGGCGACCGCGTCGCCCTGATGATGCCCAACTGCCTGCAGTACCCGGTGGCCACTTTCGGCGTGCTGCGCGCCGGCCTGACCGTGGTCAACGTCAACCCGCTGTACACCGCGCGCGAACTCAAGCACCAGCTGGTCGACGCCGGCGTCAGTGCGCTGGTGGTGGTCGACAACTTCGGCGACACCGTCGAGCAGGTCATCGCCGATACGCCGGTCAAGCACGTGATCACCACCGGCCTGGGCGACCTGCTCGGTGCCAAGGGCGCGATCGTCAACTTCGTGCTGAAGTACGTCAAGAAGATGGTTCCCAACTACCACATCAAGGGCGCCGTCCGCTTCAAGCAGGCGCTCAAGCTGGGCAGCCGCCATACGCTTCCGAAGGTCGAGATCGACCACGACGACATTGCCTTCCTGCAGTACACCGGCGGTACCACCGGCGTTGCCAAGGGCGCGATGCTGACCAACCGCAACCTGATCGCCAACATGCAGCAGGCGTCGGCATGGTTGTCGACCTCGGGCATCGAGCCGGGCAAGGAAGTGATCATTACTGCCCTGCCGCTGTACCACATCTTCGCGCTGACCGCGAACGGGCTGGTCTTCATGAAGTTCGGTGGCTGCAACCACCTGATCACCAACCCGCGCGACATGAAGGGCTTCGTCAAGGAGCTCAAGGGCACCCGCTTCACCGCCATCACCGGCGTCAACACGCTGTTCAACGGCCTTCTCAACACTCCGGGCTTCGACGAGATCGACTTCTCGTCGGTCAAGTTCACCCTGGGCGGTGGCATGGCGGTTCAACGTGCCGTGGCCGAACGCTGGAAGAAGGTGACCGGCGTGACCCTGGTCGAAGCCTATGGCCTGACCGAAACCTCGCCGGCAGCCTGCATCAACCCGCTCACCCTGCCCGAGTACAACGGCGCCATCGGTCTGCCGATCCCGTCCACCGACGCCTGTATCAAGGACGACAACGGCAACATCCTGGCGCTGGGCGAAGTGGGCGAGCTGTGCATCAAGGGCCCGCAGGTGATGAAGGGCTACTGGCAGCGGCCGGAGGAAACCGCCACCGCCATCGACGCCGACGGCTGGCTGCACACCGGCGACATGGCGAAGATGGACGAACAGGGCTTCTTCTACATCGTCGACCGCAAGAAGGACATGATCCTGGTGTCCGGCTTCAACGTGTACCCGAACGAGGTCGAAGACGTCATCGCGATGATGCCGGGCGTGCTGGAAGTCGCTGCCGTCGGTGTCCCGGACGAGAAGTCCGGCGAAGTGGTCAAGGTCGTGATCGTGAAGAAGGACCCGAACCTGACCGCGGAAATGGTCAAGGAACATGCGCGGGCAAACCTGACCGGTTACAAGCACCCCAGAATCGTAGAATTCCGAAAAGAGCTGCCGAAGACCAACGTCGGCAAGATTCTCCGTCGCGAGCTGCGTGATACGCCCGCCCAGTAAGGGTTTCCGGGCAAGCGAGCAGGACAGGGACCCCGCCGGAGACGACGGGGTCTTTTTATTGCCGGAACATGGCCGGTTCAGTGCTTGCGGGCGGTTCACGACGGGTGCATAGAATCAGTCGCCGCCGCACGTTCAGCTCGCCCCCTCCACTCCTCTCCGTCCGCTCTGCGGTTGGCCGGACGGTCACACGGAGAACTCCCATGTCCGCAGTACGCCCCATCATCACCCGCCCCTCGCAGCACCCTACCCTGCGCATCACCGAAGAGCCCGAGCGGGATGTCTACTGGATCCACATGCACGCCAACCTGGTCAACCAGCCGGGCCGCCCGTGCTTCGCCTCGCGCCTGGTCGATGACATCGTCGACTACCAGCGCGAACTGGGCGATCGCCTCAGCGCCTCGCACGCTCTGTCACCCCATGTCGTTCTTGCCTCGGACAGTGACGTATTCAACTTGGGCGGCGACCTGGAACTGTTCTGCCGCCTGATCCGCGAAGGCGACCGCGCCCGCCTGCTCGACTATGCCCAGCGCTGCGTGCGCGGCGTGCATGCCTTCCATGCCGGCCTGGGAACCCGTGCCCACAGCATCGCCCTGGTCCAGGGCAATGCACTGGGTGGCGGCTTCGAGGCTGCACTCAGCTGCCACACCATCGTCGCCGAGGAAGGCGTGCTGATGGGCCTGCCGGAGGTGCTGTTCGACCTGTTCCCGGGCATGGGCGCCTACTCCTTCCTGTGCCAGCGGATCAGCCCACGACTGGCCGAGAAGATCATGCTGGAAGGCAACCTTTACACCGCCAGCCAGCTGAAGGAAATGGGCCTGGTCGACATCGTGGTGCCGGTGGGCGAAGGCGTTGCCGCAGTCGAACAGGTGATCAAGGAAAGCCGGCGCATTCCGCACGCGTGGGCGGCGATGCGTGAGGTCAACGAGATCGCCACCATGGTGCCGCTGCATGAAATGATGCGGATCACCGAGATCTGGGTGGACACCGCCATGCAGCTGGGCGAGAAGTCCCTGCGCACCATGGATCGGCTGGTACGGGCGCAGGCCCGGCGCAATGGCGACCCGGCCTGATCGTCTGGCGGGTCAGGACGGGCTGCGCTCGCTGTCGTCGCGGTGTGGTGCCCCCGCACTACGGGCGGCCAACGCATTCCTGCCGTTGCGCAGCGCGGTCGCCAGGTTGCCGAGGCGGGAGCTCCATTCACCCTTAAGCTGCCAGTCCGCCATGCGCATGATTTCGCCACTGGAGGCGGCAACCTGGACAAGCCCCAGGTTGCTCGCCACGCCACGCAGCGCGTGGGCGTGCTCGCGGAAATCCTCCCACGCCTGGCGCTCGCCGCAGCCCTGCAGCTGGCCCATGCTCGCGTCCACGTCCGCCAGGCACTGGTCGATGAACTTGCGTTCGAAGCCATCGCCCATGCCCAGTGATGCCAACTCGTCCAGTACAGCGGTATCGAGCACGCCATCGCCGACCGGCAGTGCCGGCACCGACTGGATGCCGGACTCGGCGCGGGTGTTGGCGGCAACATCGGCCAGCACTTCCAGCAGGCGGGTGGCCACCACGGGCTTGGCAAGGAAGGCGCGGGCACCGGCCTGCTCGCAACGCAGGATCGATTCGGGGGTGACGTCCGCGCTCAGCACCATGACCGGCACGTAAGGCATGCCACTGGCCTGCATCACCCGCAGCTGCTTGAGCAGGTCGAGTCCGCTCATGCCGGGCATGTGCAGATCGACGATCGCGGCGTCGTAACTGGCCTGCTCCAACGTATCGAGCACTTCGGCACCGCCATTGACGCAGGTAACCTTGTGGCCGGCCTTCTCCAGCAACCGCTGCAGCACCATGCGGTTGGCTTCATGGTCGTCGGCCACCAGAACCCGCAGGCTGCGCACCCGTGCGCGATGGCGCAGGAAGGGGTTGGAAAACGCGATGACATTGCCGGCTTCAGCCACCTCGGACGGAACCGTCGGGGCTGAAGAGGTGTCTGCGACGTCCAGTGTGATCTCGACCCAGAACACGCTGCCGCGCGGGCTGTTCGGCGCATAGCCGACCTGCCCGCCCATCGATTCCACCAGGCCCTTGGCAATGGCGGTGCCCAGACCGGTGCCTTCATGGCGTCGGGCAAGGCCGACATCGCCCTGTTCGAAGGCATTGAACAGGCGCCCGCGCAACGCCACAGGTACGCCGATGCCGGTATCGACGATCTCGAATCGCAGCCGCATCCGCTCGCTGCCCAGCGCATCGGGGCTGGACACGCGCAGATGCACGTAACCGCTGTCGGTGAACTTGACCGCATTGCCCATCAGGTTCAGCAGGATCTGCTGCAGATGCCCGGCATCACCCAGCAGGCGCGGCGGCACGTTGTCGTCCACCTGCACGCGATAATCGAGCGACTTGGAACGGGTCTGCGGGGTCAGGATCAGGTTGATTGCCTGCAGCACGTCGGCCAGCGCGAACTCGTGCCACTCCACGCGCACCTTGCCGGCTTCGATCGCGGAGATGTCCAGCACCTCTTCCACCAGCGCCAGCAGGCTGCGGGTCGAGGCCTGGATGGTGTTCAGGCACTCGCGCTGTTCGTCGTCCAGGCGGGTGGTGGCCAGCACTTCGGTCATGCCGGCCAGCCCGTTCAGCGGCGTGCGGAACTCATGGCTCATGTTGGCCAGGAAGCGGCTCTTGGCTTCGTTGGCCTGGCGCGCCTCGGCCACCGCCCGGGTCAAGGCATGCAGCAGCGAATCGAAGTACAGCGGAATCGCGCCCAGGCCCAGCAGCAGGCCCCAGCCCAGATAATCGTGGCTGCGCCAGTACGGCGACAGCATCACCGTACACAGGAAGGCGAGGCAGCCCATGGCCGTGGCCACACGCAGGTAGGTGCTGCCGTAGCGCATGCCGTTGCCGATCGTCACCCACAGCATCACCGCATACAGCGGCGCGGCCGGCTCGCCCTGGATCGTCATGATCCAGGCCATGCAGGTGTAGTCGGTCAGCATGCCGATCACCCGGCGCACATGCGACACGCCCGGATTGACCAGGATCGCGGTCAGCAGGCCGGCGGAGATGGTCAGCTCGAAAGCGAGGATCAGCCAGGTCGCCGTCAGCGCCTCACCGCCACCACTCAGCGAGCGCCAGCCGAGATAGCTGATGAACAGCGCCGTGATGATGATGCGGATCAGGTTCTGCGCGTGCTCGCTGTCCTCGCGCCCGGACAGGCGCTGCTTGAAGCGGGCCAGCAGCGAGCGCTTGTCGGAGCCAGCGGCGGGAGTCGTATCCATGGTCGGATGTCGCATCCTTCGGCGCAGCAGGGAGGAGCAGCACAACGGTACTGCCAGCAACCCCAACCACAGGGAAATGGCCAGGCCCAGGTTGGCCTGCCAGTAAGGGGTCAACAGCACGGTAGTGCCGAAACTGACCATCGCCAGCACGATGGCAGCGGCCAGGTAACGCGACCCGAAGCGCAGGCCGTTGCCCACCGTGACCCACATCACCACCGCATACACCCACGCCAGCGGTTCGCCCATCTGGATCATGCCGACTGCGATCAGGCCATAGTCGGCCAGCATCCCGATGGCCCGCCGTGGATCGGAGCGGTCAGGCTTCCACAGCAGCCAGCCGAACAGCAGCAGCGACAGGCCCATCCCGGTCAACACCGTTGCCAGCACGCCCTGGTACTGCTCCAGGCGGTGCAGTCGAGCGCCCGACAGGACCACATAGACCAGGATCAGCGAGATCAGCGCCACTCGCACGATCGCCTGGCCATGCTCCGAATCCGGACGCTGCGCCAACCGGCGCTTCACGCGTGCGAACAGGTCCTGCACGTCACCCACCCGGTCGCGTCGATGCCGTCGAGTGCTGGGCGCAGATATCCATCAACTGCTGGTGGCCGCGCATCAGCGCATCCACGCAACGTGGATCGAACAGGCGGCCACGCTGGGCGTACAGATAAGCCAGTGTGGCTTCCATGGTCCATGCTTCCTTGTACGGACGGGGCGAAATCAGGGCATCAAAAACGTCGGCGACGGCGACGATGCGCGCTTCCAGCGGGATCGCCTCACCGACCAGGCCATCAGGATAGCCACTGCCGTCATAGCGCTCGTGGTGGCGCAGCGCGATCAGCGCACCGACCTGGATGAAACGGTTTTGGCTGCCACTGAGCAGCTCATGGCCAATCCGCGGGTGCCGGCGCATGATCGCCAGCTCCTCGTCGTTGAGCTTGCCCTGCTTGAGCAGCACCGCATCGGGAATGGCGATCTTGCCCATGTCGTGCAGCGGCGCCGCCATCTCGATCAGGCGGACGTCGTCTTCGGGCAGGCCGAGCTGTTCGGCAATCAACCCCGCCACGCGTGCCATGCGCTCAAGGTAGGCGCTGGTGCCGGCATCACGGAACTCGATCGCCCGCGCCAATCGCGACAGGGTCTCGCGTTCGCGTTCCTCGACCTCGTGCATGCTCGCCAGCAGGCGCTGCTCCAGCGACAACGCCCGCTGCTTCACGTTCTCGGTCTGCTGGCGCAGCTGCAGCAGGTTGTAGCAGCGCGCACGCAGTTCGCGTGGGCGGATCGGCTTGACCAGAAAATCAATGACGCCCGCTTCCAGCGCGGCCTGCCGGATCGGCTCATCGCCGACCACGGTGATCAGGATCACCGGAATGTCCCGGTGCTTGGGCAGACGGCGGAAACGACGGGCAAATTCCAGCCCGTCCATCTCCGGCATGCGGTAATCGAGCAGCAGCAGGTCGACCGGATGCGCCTCGCACCAGGCCAATGCGGTCAGCGGATCACCGAAGTCATACACGCTCAGTTCGGGCGCGATGTCCTCGATGACGTGACGCAGCATCGTCCGGGCGGACGTCTGGTCGTCAACAATGACGATGTTCAACGCGTACTCTGCCTGGTTTCTCGACCATGCTGGATCATCAGCAGGCGAGGATACCCTGCCGCTGCGAACGCTCGCACCCTGCATCGGCCTGACTCCCGTGTCATGCGTCCCGGTTCATGATCGTCATCACATTGTGAAGCGGACTCTCCACAGTGCGCACTCCCCCTGACGCCGATCAAGCCACAACAGACGTCAAGGTAGTGCATTAACGATACGCCGAGTGCGGGAGGCGTCAATCGCGCCGTCTCATTTCGCGACGGCGCGCACAAACAGGAGTCAAAAAGACGACTTACTGCTCCGGACGCATGTACGGGAACAGCAGCACGTCACGGATCGAGCTGCTACCGGTCAGCAGCATCACCAGGCGATCGACACCGATGCCGAGGCCGCCGGTCGGAGCCATGCCGTACTCCAGCGCACGGATGTAGTCGGCGTCGTAGTGCATGGCCTCGTCGTCGCCACCTTCCTTCGCGGCCACCTGGGCCTGGAAGCGCTGGGCCTGGTCTTCCGGGTCATTCAGCTCGGAGAAGCCGTTGGCCAGTTCCTTGCCGTTGACGAACAGCTCGAAGCGGTCGGTGTAACCCGGATCGTTGTCGTTGGCGCGGGCCAGCGGCGAGACTTCCACCGGATGATCGGTGATGAAGGTCGGCTGGATCAGGGTGTGCTCGACAGTGGCCTCGAAGATCTCCAGCAGCAGCTTGCCCCAGCCGTAAGACGGCTTGACGCGGATCTTCAAGCGCTCGCAATGGCGCAGCAGCGCGTCACGGTCGGTGCAGTCCGCGGCGGAGATTTCCGGATTGTGATGGCGCACCGCCTCGTCCATGCGCCAGCGGCGGAATGCCGGGCCCAGGTCGATCTTCGAGCCGTCCCATTCGACCTCGGTGCCACCGTTGACGGCCTTGGCAACGTCACGGATCACGCCTTCGGTCAGGTCCATGATCTCGTTGTACGTGGCGTAGGCCTCGTACAGCTCCATCATGGTGAATTCCGGGTTGTGGCGGGTGCTGACGCCTTCATTGCGGAAGTTGCGGTTGATCTCGTACACGCGCTCCAGGCCACCCACGGTCAGGCGCTTGAGGTAAAGCTCAGGCGCCACGCGCAGGTACAGGTCCAGGTCCAGCGCGTTGTGATGGGTGGTGAACGGCTTGGCCGCCGCGCCGCCGGGGATGTAATGCATCATCGGTGTCTCGACTTCCAGGAAGTCGCGGTTGTCCAGCCACGCGCGCATGGCGCGGATGATCTTCGAGCGCTTGATGAAGACCGCGCGCGACTCCGGGGTCACGATCAGGTCGACGTAACGCTGGCGGTAACGCTGCTCGACGTCGGCCAGGCCATGCCACTTGTCCGGCAGCGGGCGCAGCGACTTGGTCAGCAGGCGGATCGATTCGGCCTTGACCGACAGCTCGCCGGTCTTGGTCCGGGTCAGGCCGCCTTCGACGGCGATGATGTCGCCCACGTCCCAGCCCTTGAAGGCGGTATAGGCATCGCCCAGCACCGTGCCCTGCAGGAACAGCTGGATGCGGCCGGACTCGTCCTGGATCTGCGCGAAGCTGGCCTTGCCCATGATGCGCTTGGCCATCAGGCGGCCCGCCATCTTCACCTGGCGGCCGTTGCCTTCCAGGGCCTCGGCGGTCCACTGTTCGGCATCGGCGAATTCTTCCTGCAGGCGGCCGGCGAAGTCCTCGCGACGGAAGTCGTTCGGGTACGCGATGCCCTGCCCACGCAGCGCTTTGAGTTTCTCACGGCGCTCGGCGATCAACTTGTTTTCGTCGACGGGGGGGGTATCGGTAGCTTCGCTCATGGATCTGCGGGAATCGTGTAGTGAGGGGGGATGCTGCGCCCGGCACAGCCGGTTGCCCAGCATACCAAAACCGCCCTGCCCCGGCCCCGGGGCCGGACCCGCCCAGATGGCCGCCAACCTTGGTTGGCGGTCCGCGTGTCGACCAAGGTCGACACCTACCAGATTCCGGGAACCGATGCCCCGGCAGGCGCCTGCCTTGGCCGGCGGTCCGTCGACCAAGGTCGGCACCCACAGGAGCGCCTGGCCCGGCGTCAGCCGTTGCCGGGAAACGCCTGCCGCAGCTCGTCCACCAGCACCCGCTGGTTCTCCGAGTAATCGACCGGCACCGACACCAGGTGCACCCCTCCCTCATTGAAGGCCGCCTCCAGCGTCGGGATGAACTGCTCGATGGCCGTCACCTCATGCCCCTTGCAGCCATAAGCCTCGGCATACTTCACGAAATCGGGATTGCTGAAGGTCATGCCGTAGTCGGTGAAGCCATCCACCGCCTGCTTCCAGCGGATCATGCCGTAGGCGCCGTCGTTGAGGATCAGCACCACCAGGTTCAGACCCAGCCGACGCGCCGTTTCCAGCTCCTGGCTGTTCATCATGAAACCGCCATCACCGCACACCGCCAGCACCCGCCGCTGCGGATACAGGATCGAGGCCATGATCGCCGACGGCAGGCCCGCACCCATGGTCGCCAGCGCGTTGTCCAGCAGCAGCGTGTTGGCCACATGGGTGCGGTAATTTCGCGCAAACCAGATCTTGTACATGCCGTTGTCCAGCGCCACGATGCCGTCCGGCGGCATCACCTGGCGCACGTCGTGCACCAGCCGTTGAGGTGTGAATCCAGCTTCCTCGGCACGATCGGCCAAGTGCTCCAGAATCGTCGCGCGCAGCGGCAGCAGCGCATCGGCATTCGGTACCGCGCCTTCGATGCGGTCGGCCAGCTGGGTCAGCGCGCGGCCGATATCACCGATCACTTCCACCTGCGGGAAGTACACCTGCTCCACCGCCGCCTGCGAATAGCCGATATGGATCACGGTCGGCCCCCCCGGGCGCATCACGAACGGCGGCTTCTCGGTGACCTCGTGGCCGATGGTCACGATCACGTCGGCCTGGTCGATGGCCATGTGCACGTAGTCGCGCTCGGTCAGCGCCGCAGTGCCCATGTACAGGCCCGATCCACCGGCCACCGCGCCCTTGCCCATCTGCGTGGTGAAGAACGGAATACCGGCACGCAGCACGAACGCCGACAGCGCTTCGCTGGACTGCGGCCGCGACGCCGCAGAAGCGATCATCAGCAACGGTCGCTTGGCGTTGCGGATGATCTCCGCCGCGCGGTCCAACGCCTCCGGACTGGCAATGGGACGATCCACCGCGTGCGGCGGAATCAGCGCCACGTCCCCGACCTCATCAGCCGCGATGTCCTCGGGCAGCTCCAGCAGCACCGGACCGGGCCGCTCTTCCAGCGCCGTGCGGAATGCCTCGCGGACGATGGTTGGGATTGTGCGCGCCGAGACGATCTGCCGCGCCTGCTTGGTCAGCGGCTTCATGGTGCTGACGATGTCGACGATCTGGAAGCGCGCCTGCTTGCTGGCAACGATGCCCTTCTGGCCGGTGATCATGATGACCGGCCATGCACCGAGCAGCGCATAGGCCGCGCCCGTGGTGAAGTTGAGCGCGCCCGGGCCGAGCGTGGCCAGGCACACTCCGGGCTTGCCGGTCAGGCGGCCATAGGTGGCTGCCATGAACACCGCCGCCTGTTCGTGGCGGGTGATGACCAGCTCGATGCTGGAATGGCGCAGCGACTCGACCACGTCGAGATTCTCTTCGCCGGGAATGCCGAAAATGCGCTCGACGCCTTCGTTCTCAAGCGCGGCGACAAGCAGATCTGAACCCTTGGACATTGGAATGCCGTCCTTTTCGCTGGACTGGTGATGGATCGTTGCAGGAAGGATGGAAGCTGCGCGTCAATGCTTGTCGAACCACACCGTCTGCGCGTTGACGAACTCGCGGATGCCGAAGTGCGAGAGTTCGCGGCCGAAGCCGCTCTTCTTCACGCCGCCGATCGGCACGCGCGGATCGGAGGCGGAGAAACCGTTGACGAACACGCCACCGGTCTGCAGCCGGCGCGCCAGCTGCATCGCACGGGCGCGGTCGCCGGTCCACAGGTTGCCGCTGAGGCCGAACTCACTCTGGTTGGCCAGCTCCACCGCATGGTCGGCATCGCGTGCGCGGCTGATCGAGGCCACCGGACCGAACGTTTCGGTGTCGAAGGCCTGCATGCCCGGCTCCACGTCCGCCAGCACGGTGGGGGCATAGAAAGCGCCCGGGCGATCCAGCTGATGGCCACCGACCAGCAGCTTCGCGCCCGCGTCCACCGAAGCGCGCACCTGCGCGTCCAGCTGTTCCAGCAGGTCCTGGCGGGCCATCGGGCCAATGCGGTTGCCCGCTTCACGGCCATCACCGATGGTCAGCGCCTGCACCTTCTGGCAGAACTGCGCCACGAAACGGTCGTATATCGCGTCTTCAACGATGATGCGCTTGCCGGCGATGCACACCTGCCCGGTGTTCTGGAAGCGCGAAGCCACGGCCGCATCGACGGCAGCGTCCAGATCGGCGTCGGCCAGCACGATGAACGGGTCCGAGCCGCCCAGTTCCAGCACCACCTTCTTCAGCGCCTGCCCGGCCTGGGCGGCGATGCTGCGGCCGGCAGCCACGCTGCCCGTCAGGGTCACCGCCGCGATGCGGTCGTCGGCAATGGCACGGCTGGTGCCCTCGCGGCTGATGTTCGCGGCGATGAAGGTACCTTCCGGCAACCCGGCGTCGCGCCAGGCGGCGTCGAGCAGCTGCGCGGTACCGACGATGTTCTCGGCAGGCTTCAACAGGAAGCCGTTGCCGCCCATCAGGATCGGCACCGCCGCGCGCATCACCTGCCAGTACGGGAAGTTCCACGGCATGATGCCCAGCACCACGCCCAGCGGCAGGTAGGACACGTAAGCCTTGTCGTCGGGCACCTGTGTCGGTTCGTCGCGCAGGAACTTCGCGCCGTTGTCGGCGTACCAGTCGCACAGCACGGCGCATTTCTCGATTTCGGCCAGGGATTCGGCCTGGACCTTGCCCATTTCGGCGGTAGCCAGCGCAGCCAGCTTTTCACGGTCGCGGCGCAGTACCGCCGCCATCGCACGCAGTACATCCGCGCGCTGTTCGAGGCTCTTGGCACTCCAGGCCGCGAAACCGACCTGGCCGCGGCCGAGGATTGTTTCCAGTTCGGCGTCGGTGGCGAAAGGATGGCTGGCGATCTGCTGGCCGGTGGCCGGATCGCGGGAAATGGCAGTGCTGGGGGCAGCGGACATGCAGGGCTCCTGTTGTCTCGACAACGGGCGGTGGCCCGTCTCCTGCACAGGAATGTGGACCCGATTGGCGGAGGCAACAAGGCGTCTGCTTATCCTGTGACCGGCACTTACCTGTCTGAATGGGGGGAGGTGCCGGCAGGGCTGCGCCCTGCACCCGCCGAAGCCAGAGCAACGTCAACGGCAGAAGCTGGCATTCCGTGGGTTGGCGGGGTGGGTCCGGTTGAGGGGGGCGCTGCAAGTACGTCCATGTAAGCTCGGTCGCCGCATCCATGCGGCTCACGCCCCCTCGACCGGACCCACCCCGCCTTCGACAGATTTCCGCGATCTGTCGGGAATACTCTTGGGATCTGACCCCGGAATTTCTTTCGATATCTGACAGATGTGTCGACCAAGGTCGACACCTACCAACAGCCGCGCGAAATTTGTCTGAGGCGGGGCGGTGGGGGTTGGCAGGACCGTTGGCGCCATGGATGGCGCCATCGAGCCCCCATGGATGGGTTCACGGCGTATCCTGCCAGCCCACACCGCCCCGCCATCCCAAGGATGCTCGCTGTTGCTGTTGCTGTTGCCTTGGCTTGAAGCCTCTGCGGGTGCAGGGCGCAGCCCTGCCGACCAACCTACCTTCGCGGAAGGTAAGTAACCAGGGAAAGATCGTGCCGGCTCTCCGGCACCAGCGCCACGTACTGCAGGTCCAGCAGCCCGCGCGTGGGGTGGTTGAGCTTCTTCGCCCCTTCGTCGAACCGCCGCACATCGTGCTCCGGCCACCATTGGCGGAACTCTTCGCTGTGCGCGGCGATGTCTTCCACCAGCGCCAGGAACGGCGCCTTGTCCGGCGCCTGCGCCATCGCCGCACGGAAACCCGCCAGCAGGCCGCGGGTCATTTCTTCCCAGTTGAGAATCAGCGTGCGGTACGGCGGGTACAGGAACATCAGCCGCAGCGTATTGCGCTCATGCGGCGCCAGCCGGCTGTAGTCCACGAACAGCTCGGCGATGGCCGGGTTCCAGGCCAGGATGTCGAAGCGGGTATTGCGCACGTAGGCCGGGATCGGCTGCATCGCCTCCACCAGCTGGCGCAGGCCGTCGGTCACGCTCTCGTCCGGCGATTCCAGAGGCACGCCGTAGCCGGACAGCGCGAATGCATAGGCGCGCTCGTCGTCGCTCATGCGCAACACCTGCGCCAGGCGCTCCAGCACTTCGGGCGAGGCGCGCACTTCGCGGCCCTGCTCGATCCAGGTGTACCAGCTGACGCTGACCCCGATCGCCAACGCCACTTCCTCGCGCTTCAGGCCCGGGGTGCGCCGGCGCCCGCCCGGCAGGCCGAGCGTGGCGGGGTCGACACGGGCGCGGCAGGCCTTGAGGAAGCCGCCGAGTTCCTTGCGTTCACTTTCGCTGCGCATCATCGCTACCGCCGTACCCGTTCTAGCGTCGAGCCATGCTCGACGCATCTGCTACTGCGCCAACAGCAGCCGAGCATGGGCTCGGCTCTACCGGAAGCGTGATCAGCCACCCTCGGCGTTGCGCACGAGGGTGACGATATCCGCGCAGGCGCGTCGATCAGGCATCGACGCGCTTGGAGCCCACGGCCAGGCCGGCCTTCAGGCTGGCTTCGACGAATTCGTCGAGGTCGCCGTCGAGCACCTTCTGCGTATCCGAACGTTCGATGCCGGTGCGCAGGTCCTTGATACGGCTCTGGTCGAGCACGTAGTTGCGGATCTGGCTGCCCCAGCCGATATCGGACTTGGTGGCTTCCACCGCGTCCTTCTCGGCGTTGCGCTTCTGGATCTCCAGCTCGTACAGCTTGGCGGCCAGCATCTTCATCGCGTTGTCGCGGTTCTGGTGCTGGCTGCGGCCGGTCTGGCAGGCCACAACGATGTTGGTCGGGATGTGGGTGATTCGCACCGCCGACTCGGTCTTGTTCACGTGCTGGCCACCGGCGCCGGACGAACGGTACACGTCGGTGCGCAGGTCGGCCGGGTTGATGGTGATGTCGATGTTGTCATCGATCTCCGGCGACACGAACACCGAGGTGAAGCTGGTGTGGCGGCGGTTGTCCGAGTCGAACGGCGACTTGCGCACCAGGCGGTGCACGCCGGTCTCGGTCTTCAGCCAGCCGTAGGCATAGTCGCCTTCCACGCGCAGCGTGGCCGACTTGATACCGGCGACGTCGCCACCGGAGACTTCCATCAGCTCGGTCTTCCAGCCGCGCGATTCACACCAGCGCAGGTACATGCGCAGCAGGATCTCGGCCCAGTCCTGGGCTTCGGTGCCACCAGCACCGGCCTGGATGTCGACGAACGCGGCGGCATTGTCCATCTCGCCGGAGAACATGCGCTGGAATTCCAGCTTCTCGACGTGCGCCTGGTGCTTGTCCAGGTCGGCGACCACCGCCAGTGCGGTGTCCTCGTCCTGCTCGGACTCGGCCAGTTCGAGCAGTTCGGTGGCGTCGTTCAGGCCATCCAGCACCGAGGCGATGCCGCCCACGGTCTTTTCCAGGCTGGAACGCTCGCGGCCCAGGTTCTGGGCATACTCGGCGTTGTTCCAGACGTCGGGGCTTTCCAGCTCCCGCGTTACTTCTTCAAGACGCTCTTTCTTGGCGTCGTAGTCAAAGATACCCCCGAAGCGACAGCACGCGATCGGTCAGATCGGTGATGCGCTGGCGGACAGGATTCAGTTCGATCATGTCGGCGGTTATGCATTCAAAAGATGACTGGTAATGATACCGCAGGCGGGCGACTCCCGGCATGAGGCCCGCCCCCCGCCCGCGCCTCGGTAGAGTCGACTATCGCGCGCAGCGCAGGCTTCACCAGAATCTGAACGAACAGCAGTCGACTGACAGTCGACGCTACCCTCCGCCCAGCGCCTGCCGCAGCAGCGGCAGCTGCCGCCGGCTGCAGGGCACCTTCGCCCCGTCGGCCATGTGCAGCAGGGCCTCGCCCCCGTCCAGCGGCTCGATCGAGCGCAGCTGGTCACGGTGGATCAGCCAGCTGCGGTGCGGGCGCAGGAACACTGCCGGATCGAGCCGCTGCTCCAGCACCGCCATGGTGATCCGCAACGGGTAATCGTGGCCGCGCACCCGCAGGTTCACGTAGTTGCCCGCCGCCTGCGCGTATTCCACGTCGGCCGTGGCAACCAGGAACTCCTTGCCCAGCTTGCGCACCAGAAAGTGCTGGGGGCGCTCGACCGGCTCCACTGGCGGGCCAACGTCGGGCTCGGCCAGCAGGCTCGCCTCACCCTGCCTGCGCCGGCCGAACCAGCTGGCAAAGTGCTCCAGTGCCACGAACATCGCAAACGTGCGCACATCCTTCAGGTATTCGTAGGCAAAACGCTCCAGCCAGCCGGCATCGTCCTGGTAGCGGTGGCCCAGCGACGCATAGGCCAGGTGCCGCAGCAGCATCATCCCCACCACATGCAACAGCGACCAGCCGACGCTGGCCAGCAGGTACAGCGGCAATCGCCGCTTCCAGGTATCGGCATGCAGCGGCCAGCGCTCGCAGCCCCACCACAGCAGCGGCAGGGTCAACAGGATCAGACCGAGGCTGCTGAACTCCCAGATCATCGGCTCCCACAAGCCGAGATCGGCGCCGCGGCGACTGGCATCCATCACTTCCACCAGCGCATTGGTCACCGCTGAAGCCGACAGGATCGCCGCCCATACCAGCAGGCGGGTCGAAGTACGCCAGCGCGGTGGTCGGCCCTGGGTCATTGCTGCATCCATGTCGTTGCGGTGCTCCAGCCTGCCTCAAGGGACCAAGGGTAGCGGCTCCATTGGTCCCGCCACCCCCGCCATTGGTCACTGCGCGGGTTCCGGCGGCCCCTCGGCAGTGGCTGCACGGGCCGGGCGGCGTCACGTTGGCTCGACCTTCCGGCACACCACCACCATGACCCGACGCCACGACATCGACGCCCTGCGCGTGTTCGCCTTCGCCCTGCTGATCCTCTACCACACCGGCATGGCCTATGTGGACGACTGGGGTTTCCACCTCAAGAGCGTGCATACCGCCGAATGGCTGCAGTGGCCGATGCTGTTCGTCAACCGCTGGCGGATGTCGCTGCTGTTCCTGATCTCGGGTATCGCCATCGCCCTGATGCGGCCGGAAGGCAGGCTGCTGCGCTTTGCCGGCCTGCGCACGTGGCGGCTGCTGCTGCCGCTGCTGTTCGGCATGTTCGTGATCGTGCCGATCCAGCCCTACTGCGAAGGGGTGGCCAACGGCCACGTGGCACCCGGCTTCGGCCACTTCCTGCTGCGCTATTGGCAGGTGCGGCCGTGGCCGGAAGGGAGTTTCGCCGGCTGGCAGTACGGCATCACCTGGAACCACTTGTGGTACCTGGCCTATCTGTGGAATTACACGCTGGCCCTGGCCCTGTTAATGCCATTGCTGGGAAGGCCGGTGGTGCGCCGCGCGGTGGCGTTCTGCGCTGCATCGCCGATGCTGCTGATCGGCCTGCCGTCCGCCCTGCTGCTGGCCTGGGTAATCTGGCTGGAGCCGATCTATCCGTCCACCAATGCCCTGCTTGGCGACTGGTACCAGCACGCCAAATACGCAACGGTGTTCCTGGCAGGCTACCTGCTCGGTCGCGAGCCGGTGTTCTGGCAGCGTGTGGTCGCCCTGCGCCGCACCACGCTATGGCTGGCGCTGGCCGCGATCGCCTGGTATCTGGGGTTGCGCATCCTCGGCCAGGTACTGCCGGCTGACTCCTCGCTGCGGCAATGGCCCGAAGCGTTCTGGGATCTGCAGGGCAGGACCAGCCAGTCGCTGTACGTCTGGACCGCGCTGCTGACCATCCTGGGCTGGGGCAAGGTCGTCCTCGACCGCCCGTTCCGCTGGCTGCCGTACTGCACCGAGGCGATCTATCCCTGGTACATGCTGCACCAAAGCCTGATCATCGTGCTGTTGTTCTGGCTCAAGCCGCTACAGCTGGGGCCGTGGGCCGAACCGGCCCTGCTGCTCGGCGGTACCGTCGGCGGCTGCCTGCTGATCCATGAACTGCTGATCCGTCGTTCGCGCTGGCTGCGGCCCCTGTTCGGCCTGCGTGCCGATCCACCTGCGGCGCCGATCGCGCGCGCCGCGGTAGTGTAGAGCCGAGCCCACGCTCGGCTGCCTCTGCCATGAGCCGAGCATGGGCCCGGCTCTGCATCAAGGCAGTCGAGCCAGCTCGACTCTACACGGGTGTCCGAGCGTTCAACGCACCTCGAACTCGCCCACCAGCACGGTTTCGGCGCGATCCTTCAACCGCATCGTCACCATCTGGTCCTTCTGCTTTGCCGTGCCCCAATGGGTGGTCAGGCGCAGCATCAGGGTCGTGGCACCGGTCACCAGCTGCTGGCGGCTGCCGAAGTAATTCGCTTCCACCTTGTACTTGCCGGGCTTGGCGTTGCGCAGCGAGAACTGCTCGGGACCATAACCGCCGGTGAAGTCCTGCGACATCTGCCCGCCCTGGTAAGTCAGGCGGTTGCCGTAATACGCGCGCTCGCCGTTCGGGTCGGTCACCCACAGGTCCATGTCACTGTTGTCGGCATCCCACGACAGCACCACGCGCAGGTCCAGCGGCATCGCCTGCAGCAGGCGCGGGTCGATGCCGGTGGTATCCAGCCGGGGCGTGCTGCGGGCCACCAGGTTGGTCAGCTCATCCAGTGCGATCAGGGCGATGCCATCGAAGCGGCTGTCCCACGGCCGCACCACCACCTGGTACAGCGGCGCAAGCGCCTGCTGCGGCTTGCCGGCCGCCGCCAGCGCCAGGCCAAGATCGCGGAAGCTCTGCGGCTCTTCCTGGCCCATCATCAGCACCTGCTCGAACACCGGCACCGCCAATGCGGGGGCATCAGCCTGCATCAGGCGGTAGCCGAGCACGCGCAGCAGGTGGCGATTGTCCAGGTCCATCTCTGCCAGATTCGACAGCACGCGCAGCGCCAGGTCGCGTTGGCCCTGCTCCAGCAGCAAGTCGGCCACATCGAGGAAGAATGCGCTGCTGTCGGCGTGGGCATCGCGCTCGGCCAGATAGCGGTCATACAACTGCGACGGCGGCCCCTCGCGCAGGCGCTTGGCGATGGCCGAGTCCGGTTGCCAGGCCGCCAACTGGATGCCGAGCTCGCCCTCGTTGGCGGCAGCGGGCGCAGCGACACGGCCACCAGTGACCGTGATTGAATCGAGGGCCATGTTCGATGCAGGTGCTGAGCGACGCGCACGCGCGCTGCTGGCTTCCGTGCGCTGCTCGGCGGCGGCGGCCATCGGTGCCGGGGCGGGTGGTGCCGCCGGGGCCGGCGCGGCGAGCATCGCCACCGGCGCTGATTCCATCGCGTGGTCCGCGGACGCCACTTCCAGTGCCCCGCCTTTTGCCTGCGGCGGCATTCCCTTCGGCCAGCTGCGGTTCCACCACTGCTGGCGCTCCTTCCAGCGTGCCGCCACCTCATCCAGGCGCTGGCGATCAGCAGCGGCGCGATCTCTTACCTGCACTGCGAACCTGGCGTCGTACTCGGCGCGCAGCGTGCCCGAAGGGCGGATCGCATAGCGCAGGTAGTCCTCCAGTGTCTCCAGCACGATCAGCGAGGTATCCGGCCCCACCAGGCCAAACTGTTGAGACAGGCGCTGCATCGCCTCGCGGTTGCCACGGCGATCGGCGGCCAGCTGCTGCAGGCGCGCCTGCGCCCACAAGCCCGCCAGCAGTTCTCCGTCGTTGCTCTTCTGCGTGGCGGGCAGCGCCTGCCATTCGCCGCCACCCACGCGCACCCGCATCGGCACACCGTCGGCCGCCAGTCGTGCATGCAGCCACAACCAGCCCTGGGCTTCACTGCGACGATCGATCACCACGTCCTGCACGCCGCGTCCTGCATCGACCTGCACATCCAGCGGCGACGACAGCAGCTCACGGGCGGCCAATTCGACATCCTTCCCCAGCGCGACGAAGCGACCACCATGCGCTTGGCTCCAGCCACGCAGTCGCACGGCATCGGTGCGCGCACCGGCGCTGCTGACCGCAAACAGGCGTTGGTACGGCGCCATCGCCGGCAGCTGTTCCGGCCCATAGGTCAGCAGGCCATCGCTGACCAGCAGGTATTCCTTCACGCCCGGCTGCGGCTGCCACTGCGCCAGCGCGCTGGCACCGTCCGGGCGTACGGCCTGCAATGCCGCACGCAGCTCACTCCAGTTACCGGCGCGGATGCGGAAGCGCCTTACCGGCTCGGCGCGATCGCGCAGCACGGTCAAGGCCACGGTGCCGTCGCCCATCGCGGCGAAGTAGTGATCCAGCAGTGCGAACTCACGCGTGCGATCGCGCTGCCCCGCCGAACCGGAGCCGTCCCACAGCAGGCCGATCTCGCTGGGCAGCGTACGGGGCCTGCTGCTGGCCGCCACCGGCAGTTGCGCCAGCAGGTAATGGCCATCCTCCCAGGGCGCCACCTGCACCTGCGCCTGGCGGGCTGCCGGCAGGCTCCACTGCAGCTGCTTCGGCAACTGCGCGCCCTTGCCCTGCCACTGCATCTGGCCCGCGCTGATGCGGAATGGCGCGGTACCTGCAGTGGTCGCGCCGGGCGCCTGCAGCTTCAGTTCAACCGAGGCTGCACCGGCGGCGAACTGCAGCGGCAGCGTCCACTGCCAGCCTTGGCCGGCGAAGGCCAACGGCTCGCGAATCACCAGCTGTACACGCCGACTGCCACCGGCCGGCAGCGGGTAGATGCGCAGCCGGAACTGGTTGCCGGCGGTCTGTTCCAGCAGGCCCGGGTCGACGCCGCGGCGGGCGATCTCCTCGAACACCTGGCGGCCGCGGTCCTTGGGCACCGGCACCGCGTCACGCATCTCGCCGTTGATATCCAGCGCGAAGCCGCTGATCTGCTGACCGTCGCCCAGCGGGAACTGCAACTCGCCCTCCAGCACGCGCCGGTTCGGATTGTGGAATTCCAGGGAGATCCGGGTCTGGGCGACGCCGGCCTGGACTTCGCCCTCGATGCGGGCACGCTGCAGTTGCACCGGTTGTTCGGCAGCGGGCGCGATCAGGAGAGGCGTGGCGGCCTGCGGCCGGGAGATCGGCGGCGACTGCGCGCCAGCGGGCCAGGCCGCGAGGGCCAGCAACAACACGGTGCAGCTACGGGCGAAGACCATGACCGGACTCCAGTGGGATCGTGAACCGTTGAACGCACGAGCTACCGGAACGGGGTTGGCGGGACCCCAAAAAGGGGACGGAGGGGATTAAGTCGCAATTGGCAAACAAGGCAGAAACGGCTTAATCCCCTCCGTCCCCCTTTTCTAGGCGGGCAGGCAGTGCTCGACTATCAGCTGGATGGCGCTGCCACCACGATAGTCGTCGCAGGCGAGACGATAGGCGAGATGCACGTGGCGACCCGGCGCGTTGCCGTGCCAGCCGCCGAAGTGGATCGCGTTGATCGTGCCGGGCACGCCCGGCAGGCGCAGTTCCAGCTTGAGGTGGCGCTCCTTCAGCACGCGCCAGTTGGCCACTTCGAAGTGGCCGTCGAACAGCGGCTCGGGGAAGCCCTGGCCCCAAGGGCCCGCCAGACGCAGCGCATCAGCGTGGCGATGGTCGAGTTCGTCCGCGGCCAGTTCGCCGTCGCTGAGGACCTGCTGCTGCAGTGCCGCCGGGTCGAGCATTTCCAGTACCACGGCGACGAAGGCGGCCTTGAAGTCATTGACGTGATCCAGCCGCAGGCTCAGTCCAGCCGCCATGGCATGGCCACCGAAACGTTCGATCAAGCCCGGATGACGCGCGTCGACCAGCGCCAGTGCGTCACGGATGTGCAGGCCGGGAATCGAGCGGGCTGAGCCACGCAGGGTGTCGGCGCCGGGTTCGGCCGGGGCGAAGGCGATCACCGGGCGATGCAGGCGATCCTTCATCTTCGACGCGACCAGGCCGACCACGCCCGGATGCCAGTCCGCATCGAACAGGCAGGCCGCCACCGGGCGCTGGCCGGCCATGTCCAGCACCACGCGGGTCAATGCCTGCTCGGCGTCGTCGGTCATCGACTGCTGCACGGCGCGCCGTTCCGAATTGATCTGCTCCAGCGTCTGCGCGATCTCGCGCGCCTGGCGCGGGTCTTCGGTCAGCAGCAGCGCAATGCCCAGCGCCATGTCTTCCAGCCGGCCCGCCGCGTTCAGGCGTGGGCCGAGTGCGAAGCCGATATCGGTGGCGGTCAGTCGCGTGGCGTCACGGCCGCTGGCTTCGATCAGCGCACGCAGGCCGACACAGCCCTGCCCTGCGCGCAGACGGCGCAGGCCCGCACTGACCAGTGCACGGTTGTTCGGATCCAGCGCCACCAGGTCGGCGACGGTGCCGACCGCCACCATATCCAGCAGCGTGGTCAGGTCCGGCCCCTTGCCATCGGCAAAAACGCCGGCCTCGCGCATCTGCCGGCGCAGCGCCATCAGCACATAGAAGATCACGCCGACACCGGCCAACGACTTGCTGGGGAAAGCGTCGCCGTCGAGATTGGGATCGACGATGACATCGGCCGGCGGCAGCTGCGGACCGGGAAGATGATGGTCAGTGACCAGCACCTGCCAGCCACGCGCCTTGGCCGCGATGACACCGGCGTGGCAGGCAATGCCGTGGTCAACCGTGACCAGCAGGTCCGGCTTCAGCGCGGCCAGCTCGTCCACCAGTGACGGCGACAGGCCGTAGCCGTGCACCATTCGGTTCGGCACTGCGTGGAAGACATGCTGCGCGCCCAGCATGCGCAGGCCGCGCACGCCGACCGCACAGGCAGTGGCGCCATCGCAGTCGAAATCGCCAACCACCAGGATGCGCTTGTCGTTGGCGATGGCCTCAACCAACAGGCCCACCGCATCGTCGATGCCGGTCAGCAGCTCAGGCGCGTGCAGATTGCCCAGCTTCGGCTGCGCCAACTCCGGTGTACCTGCGCCACGGCTGGCATAGAGCCGCGCCAACAGCGGCAGCGTGCCGTCCGGCCAATTGCCGGGTATTACCGCATCGCGGCGGCGGATCGTCGGCGTATCAAAGGCGGGCTGCACAGCATCGGCGGCAAGGGACATCGGCATCGCCGGGTTACGGAAGACCCGGGCATGATACCCCGCCCGGCTGGTCCGGCTCTTCCCGGGCTTGGCGCAGAGGTGGCGATCGCCCATGCTTGTTCGCTTCTGAAACGGAATTCGCCATGCATCGCCCGCTGTCCGCACTGATTGTCGGCCTGTTGCTGCCACTCGCCTCCCACGCTGGAAACACGCTGGTCACACCCGGTATCGAGTTCGTGCACCACGACTGGTTCCTGGCCTGCGACAACACCGGCACCTGCCGTGCCGCGGGTTATGGCCCGGAAAACGCAGACAGCCTGCTGGGCCTGATGCTGGAACGTGCAGGCGGCCCCGGTACGGCAGTGAAGGCGCGGCTGCGGGTGGGCGAGGATGGCGAAAGCGCAATGCCTGAAGGCGCGCTGCGCCTGCAGGTGAACGGCCGTGATCTGGGCCCGGTGCAGGACACCGGTGCCGACGAGGCCGTGGCGCTGCGGCCCGCGCAGGTTGAAGCACTGCTCGCCGCCCTGCCCGGCCAGGCCCGCATCGAGGTCATCGACAGCAACGGCACGCGCTGGCCGATTTCCGACCGTGGGGCTGCCGCCGTACTGCTGAAGATGGACGAGGCACAAGGGCGGATCGGAACACCCGGCGCCCTGGCGCGGAGGGGTACGCGTGCCGAAACGACTGTGCCGGCTGCGCGTGCCAAGCCGGTGATCGTGAGCGCGGCGCTGGCGGCGCCACGTTCCGGTGACCGCGGACTGGGAAGCAGCGAAGCGCTGCGCGACGCCCTGATCGCCACGCTCGGCGACAGTGACGACTGTCCGCGCCTGATCGAGTACACGGGCACCCCGGAAATGGTGATCGAGCGGCTGGACGAGCACCACGTACTGGTGCAGGCGCTGTGCCAGATGGGCGCGTACAACTACAGCAATGGCTTCTGGATCGCGCGCGACCGGCCCCCGTTCGCCCCGCAGACGGTCACGATGGAAGCAGAGGGCTTCTCGCGCGTCGAACGCACGCTCTACGCGCGCTACAAAGGCCGCGGCATCGGCGACTGCGTTTCCGGCTCGGACTGGGCATGGGATGGCCAGAGATTCCAGCCCAGCAGTGCGTTCAGTACCGGCCTGTGCCGTGGCATGCCGGGCGGGCACTGGATGCTGCCAACCCTGCTCAGTGAGGTGCGCTGAATGCATGCATCTTCACTGTCATGCACGCCGCTGCTGCTTGCGTCGCTGACGATGGCCTCGGTTGCCCCGGCTGCCGAACCGGCTGGCACGTCGTTGGTGGAGGGCGACGGCGTGATGGCCTGCGACAACACCCGCACCTGCCGGCTGGCAGCCTACGGTCCACTGGCGCCGCTGATGCTGAGCGCGCTGATCGAACGCAGCGGCGGGCCGCGCACGGCGGTCAGCGCAAGGCTGTCCATGGCCGAGGGCGGAGAGGACGCGCCTGCGACCCCTACAGCGGTGGCCCCTGAAGGAACGTTGCGACTGCACGTGGACGGAAAGGACCTCGGTGCCATCGGCCACAGCGAAGCGCTCGACCCTGCCCTGGAGCTGCCCACCCGCTACGTGACCGCCATGATCGAGGCGCTGCTGAAGGGCAAGCGCGTCGAGATGAGCGATGCCTCGGGCCACGCGTGGCCGCTGTCTGGCCGCGGCATCCGCACGCTGCTGCTGAAGATGGACGAAGCACAAGGTCGGCTGGATACACCCGGCGCGCTGGTGCGCAAGGGCTCACTGCCGGAGTCGAAGGTCCCGGCTGCGGTTGCCGCGCCGCCCCTGAAGGCACCGCCGCTTCTGGTCGAAGCACAGGAAAGCGATGCGCAGCTGGCCGAGCGGGCGGATCTGCTGCAGCAGCTGCAACCGGTGGCCGCCGCGGGAAACGCGTGCGACCGGATGTCGTCACGCCAACTCCGCATCGAGCGGGTGGATGCCAGCCATGTCCTGGCGCTGTTGAACTGTGCAACCGACCGCTACATCGTGCCGGCGGGCACCTGGCTGATCCGCGACCGTCCACCGTTTGCGCCCACGCTGATCACCCCGAGCACGCTGTTTCCGCTCTACCCGTACGCCGTATTTCTTGAAGAAGGCGTTGTGACCGCTACCAATGCGTGCGGCACGAACCGGCATTGGGCGTGGGACGGCTCGCGCCTGGTCCTGAGCGCGACGTATCTGGGTAATGACTGCTCCACCCGGAGCCGCGGGCACTGGGCGTTGCCGACCTACGTTACGGACGTCCAGTAGTGATGAAGCCGAGCGTGGGCTCGGCTCTACAGGGAAATCACTCGTGAAGCTGGCGCGGCTTCTTCCAGAACTGCCAGCGCTGGCCGCGGTCCAGCTGGAACTGCGGGCCGTCCTCGAAATCCAGCACCAGCCGCTGCAGCTCGCCGCGCTTCAGCGCGGCCAACAGCGGACGGATCGCATCATTGCCGAGCTGCTGCAGGGAGCGCAGCTGGCGCAGGTCGACCAGTGCATCCACCGCCTGCTCGCCATCCACGGCTACGCCAGCCGCCAGAGCCAGGCCCTGCAGCAAGGCATCGCGGCTGCGCACCTGTGCGTGCGGCGTGCTGACCGACACCGGCATCACGCCACCGCCCCAGAACCACAGCGAATTGATCGGCTGCTGTCCCTGCGAGGCGCGCTGCTGGTTCCAGGAATGGTTGTGCAGCAGCACCTGCGCCTCGGTCATCAGCGCCCGCCAACGACGGCCGCCCTCGCCTTCCGGCAGGTGCGAGAACAGGTCATCGCCGAGAACCTCGTCCGGACTGTCGAAGTCCGGCAGGGCCAGGTCGATCGGCAGGCGCAGGTACCAGCGCGAAGGATCGGGTGCATCGAGCACGAACCCGGCATCGGCGAACAGC
This sequence comes from Stenotrophomonas sp. GD03654, assembly GCF_029845105.1. Classification (NCBI taxonomy): domain Bacteria; kingdom Pseudomonadati; phylum Pseudomonadota; class Gammaproteobacteria; order Lysobacterales; family Lysobacteraceae; genus Stenotrophomonas; species Stenotrophomonas sp. GD03654. Next base: position 42,577 of record NZ_JAOCLC010000019.1, read on the forward strand.
GGCTGCAGCACCGGCAACAGGGCCAGGCAGTCCGCCAACGTCGGCCGCAGCGTTTCGCCGTAGGCCATCATCCTTGCGCCGTGCATGTCCGGCACCATGCAGGCCGGATCGGCACGCAGCCAGCTGGCGCCGGCGGCATCGCCGACGTCGCGCTGGCGGGTCAACGCGGCCACCGGCCAGTGCGGCGCGGCCACCGTGAAATGGCGCGTCAGCTGCGCACGTTCGCCCGGCGCGACCTGCACCGTGGTGGCACGGCCGAGCGCACGTGTCACATCGTCCGGCAGCGCAGCCGCGGCAAAGCGGCTGCGTGCAGGCAACAGCAGGGTCGCCGTCGCCACGTGGTCAGTCCACGTAGCTGACGCTGACGATCTCGTACTCACGCTGGCCGGCCGGTGCGTCGATCACGATCGAATCGCCTTCCAGCTTGCCGATCATCGCGCGCGCCACCGGCGAGGAAATCGCGATCAGGCCCAGCTTGATGTCCGCTTCCAGGTCACCGACGATCTGGTACTTCTTCTCCTCGTCGGTTTCCACGTCGGCCAGCGTCACGCTGGCGCCGAACACTACCTTGGAGCCGGCGTTGAGCTTGCTCACGTCGATGATCTCGGCGTGCGACAGCTCGCCTTCCAGCTGCTTGATGCGGCCTTCGATGAAGCCCTGCTCCTCGCGCGCGGCGTGGTACTCGGCGTTCTCCTTCAGGTCGCCGTGCTCACGCGCTTCGGCGATCGCGGCGATCACCTTCGGGCGCTTGACCGACTTCAGGTGATCCAGTTCATCGCGCAGACGCTGCGCGCCCTTCATCGTGATGGGGGCTCTCATGCATTCAACTCCTTGTGCAGCTCCTGCAGCGACCAGACGGGGCCGGTGCCGCGGAATTCCAGTGAATCCACCAGCGCCTTGGCGCCGGCAATGGTGGTCGAGTAGGTGACGCGATGCTGCAGCGCCTCGCGGCGGATCGAGAACGAGTCGTTGATCGCCGAACGACCTTCGGTCGTATTGACGATGTAGACGATCTCACCGTTCTTGATCGAGTCGACGATGTGCGGACGGCCTTCGACCACCTTGTTGATGATCTCGCAGTCCATGCCGTGCTGCTGCAGCCACGCGGCGGTGCCACGGGTGGCGACCAGGCTGTAGCCTCGCGCCAGCAGCGCCTTGGCCACCGGCAGCACGCGCTTCTTGTCCGGATCACGCACCGAGACGAAGGCCTTGCCGACCAGCGGGGCCTTGATGCCACCGGCTTCCTGCGCACGCGCAAAGGCGGCGTTGAAGGTGCGGCCCACGCCCATCACCTCACCGGTGGAGCGCATCTCCGGCCCGAGGATCGGATCGACGCCCTGGAACTTGGCAAACGGGAAGATCGCTTCCTTCACCGAGTAATAGTCCGGCACGATTTCCTTGGTTGCGCCCTGCTCGGCCAGGCTCTTGCCAGCCATGCAACGGGCGGCGATCTTGGCCAGCGGCATGCCGGTGGCCTTGGACACGAACGGAACGGTGCGCGAGGCACGCGGGTTCACTTCCAGCAGGTAGATGGTGTCGGCACCTTCGTCACTGGTCTGGATCGCGAACTGGGTGTTCATCAGGCCGACCACGTTCAGGGCCTTGGCCAGTTCCACCACCTGACGACGCAGTTCGGCCTGGGTCTCAGCCGACAGTGAGTACGGCGGCAGCGAGCAGGAGGAATCGCCCGAGTGCACGCCGGCTTCTTCGATGTGCTCCATCACGCCACCGATCAGGACGTTGCCCTCCTTGTCGGCGATGATGTCGACGTCGCACTCGACGGCGTTGTCGAGGAAGCGGTCCAGCAGCACCGGCGAATCGTTGGACACCTTCACCGCGTCGCGCACGTAGCGGGCCAGGTCGGCTTCGCCGTAGACGATTTCCATCGCACGGCCGCCCAGCACGTAGCTCGGGCGAACCACCAGCGGGTAGCCGATCTCGCGGGCCAGCAGCAGGGCTTCCTGGTCGTTGCGGGCGATGCGGTTCGGCGGTTGCTTCAGGCCGAGCTTGTCGACCAGCTGCTGGAAGCGCTCGCGGTCTTCGGCCAGGTCGATCGAGTCCGGGCTGGTGCCGATCACCGGCACGCCGTTGGCCTCCAGCGCGCGCGCCAGCTTCAGCGGGGTCTGGCCGCCGTACTGCACGATCACGCCCTTCGGCTGTTCCAGTTCGACGATTTCCAGCACGTCTTCCAGGGTCAGCGGCTCGAAGTACAGGCGGTCGGAGGTGTCGTAGTCGGTCGACACGGTTTCCGGGTTGCAGTTGACCATGATGGTTTCATAGCCATCCTCGCGCAGCGCCAGTGCCGCGTGCACGCAGCAGTAGTCGAACTCGATGCCTTGGCCGATGCGGTTCGGGCCACCACCCAGGATCATGATCTTGTCGCGGTTGCTCGGTGCAGCCTCGCACTCGTCCTCGTAGGTCGAGTACAGGTAGGCGGTACCGGTGGAGAATTCACCTGCACAGGAGTCCACGCGCTTGTAGACCGGACGCACCTTGTGCGCACGGCGCAGCGCGCGGATGGCGGCTTCGTTGGTGCCGGTCAGCTGTGCCAGGCGCGCGTCGGAGAAGCCAGCGCGCTTCAGCTTGCGCAGGCGTGCGGCGTCCAGCGCGTCGATGCCACCGGCAGCGACTTCGCCTTCTGCAGCGATGATTTCCTCGATCTGGTCCAGGAACCAGTGGTCGATGAACGACAGTGCGTAGATCTCTTCCACGCTCATGCCGGCGCGGAACGCATCGGCGACGAAGAACAGGCGCTCCGGGCCCGGCGCCTTCAGCTCGCGACGCAGGGTCTGCAGGTCTTCTTCGTTGGCCAGGTCCAGGCCGGTCGGGTCGAAGCCGACCTTGCCGGTTTCCAGACCACGCAGGGCCTTCTGCACCGACTCCTGGAAAGTGCGGCCCATCGCCATCACCTCGCCCACCGACTTCATCTGGGTGGTCAGGCGGGCATCGGCGGCCGGGAACTTCTCGAAGGCGAAGCGCGGGATCTTGGTGACGACGTAATCGATGGACGGCTCGAACGAGGCCGGGGTCAGGCCACCGGTGATCTCGTTCTTCAGTTCGTCCAGGGTGTAGCCCACGGCCAGCTTGGCGGCGACCTTGGCGATCGGGAAGCCAGTGGCCTTGGAAGCCAGCGCCGAGGAACGCGACACGCGCGGATTCATCTCGATGACGACCACGCGGCCGGTCTTCGGGTTGATGCCGAACTGCACGTTCGAGCCACCGGTATCGACGCCGATCTTGCGCAGCACGGCGATGGAGGCATCGCGCAGGCGCTGGTATTCCTTGTCGGTCAGGGTCTGCGCCGGGGCCACGGTGATCGAGTCACCGGTGTGCACGCCCATCGGGTCAAGGTTTTCGATCGAGCAGACGATGATGCAGTTGTCCGCGGTATCGCGGACCACTTCCATCTCGAATTCCTTCCAGCCCAGCACCGACTCTTCCACCAGCACTTCGGTGGTCGGCGACAGTTCCAGGCCGCGGCTGACGATGTCGACCAGCTCTTCGCGGTTGTAGGCAATGCCGCCACCGCTGCCGCCCAGGGTGAAGCTGGGGCGGATGATGGTCGGGTAGCCGACGCGGGTCTGGATCTCCAGCGCTTCGTCCAGGGTGTGGGCGACGGCGGCGGTCGGGCATTCCAGGCCGATCTCACCCATGGCGACGCGGAACAGCTCGCGGTCTTCGGCCATGCGGATCGCTTCGCGCTTGGCGCCGATCAGTTCGACGTTGTACTTCTCCAGCACGCCGTGGTCGGCCAGGTCCAGCGCGCAGTTCAGCGCGGTCTGGCCACCCATGGTCGGCAGCAGCGCATCGGGCTTTTCCTTGGCGATGATCTTCTCGACCGTCTGCCAGTTGATCGGCTCGATGTAGACGGCGTCGGCCATCTCCGGGTCGGTCATGATCGTGGCCGGGTTGCTGTTGACCAGCACCACGCGGTAACCCTCGTCACGCAGGGCCTTGCAGGCCTGGGCGCCGGAGTAGTCGAACTCGCAGGCCTGGCCGATGACGATCGGGCCAGCACCGATGATGAGGATGGTCTTGAGGTCAGTGCGCTTGGGCATTTTCTTCTCTAAGTCAGTACAGCGTGACAAGGGGGGTGATCGCACGCTGTCGATCAGGAATCTTGATCCGCAGCGCCGCGCCAGAGGCAGCAGCGTTGCGGCGGTTTACGGTCCATCGCGACGCCACCGGGGGGCCGGCGGCGTACTGATCACGCCTTGGCCTGCTCCATCAGCACCACGAAGCGGTCGAACAGCGGACCGACATCGGTCGGGCCCGGCGACGCTTCCGGGTGGCCCTGGAACGAGAACGCCGGCACGTCGGTGCGGGCCACGCCCTGGTTGGTGCCATCGAACAGCGAACGGTGGGTCACGCGCAGGGTCGGCGGCAGGGTCGCTTCATCGATCGCGAAGCCGTGGTTCTGCGAGGTGATCATCACCCGGCCGCTGTCCAGGTCCTGCACCGGGTGGTTGGCACCGTGGTGGCCGTGGCCCATCTTCATGGTCTGCGCGCCCGAGGCCAGGCCCAGCAGCTGGTGGCCCAGGCAGATGCCGAAGGTCGGGATCTTCACGTCGATGAAGGTCTTGATCGCTTCGATGGCGTAGTCGCACGGTTCCGGGTCACCCGGGCCGTTGGACAGGAACACCCCATCCGGCTTCAGCGCCAGCACTTCGGCGGCCGGGGTCTGCGCCGGCACCACGGTCACTTCGCAACCACGCTCGGCCAGCATGCGCAGGATGTTGGTCTTCACGCCGAAGTCGTAGGCCACGACCTTGAACCGGGCCGGCACGCTGACGAAGGCGTTGGCATCCAGGTCCAGCTGGCCCTCGGTCCAGGTGTAGGTCTTCTCGGTAGTGACGACCTTGGCCAGATCCATGCCCTTCAGCCCCGGGAACTTGCGGGCGGCTTCCAGTGCCTTTTCCACGTCGATGTCACCGGCCATCAGCGCACCGTTCTGCGCGCCCTTCTCGCGCAGGATGCGGGTCAGCTTGCGGGTGTCGATGCCGGCGATGGCGACCACGCCACGCTGGATCAGCCAATCCTGCAGCGACACCTGGCTGCGCCAGTTGCTGGGACGACGGGGAACGTCGCGCACGATCAGACCGGCCGACCACACCTTGGACGCTTCATTGTCCTGGTCGGTCATGCCGGTGTTACCGATATGCGGATAGGTCAGCGTGACCATCTGCCGGGCGTAGGACGGGTCGGTCAGCACTTCCTGGTAGCCGGTCATGGCGGTGTTGAACACCACCTCACCGACGGACAGGCCGGGCGCGCCTACGGATTCGCCCTCGAATACGGTGCCGTCTTCGAGGACGAGGATTGCGGCTTGGGTCACGGGAATCTCACTTTGGCTACCGAGGGGGCTGCCGAAGTCACGCCTGCGCTTCACGGAAATCCGGTTGCAAAAAAGCGCGGACGTACGGTCTGGGACCGGTCCGGCTTTCGTGATTCGGCGAGTGCGAATTGTAGCGCTGCCGGGGCGCTCGCGCCAGCGGTTATCGCACTTGATGAACAGGCGATTGCGCATTCATTTCAATCCGGCGGCGTATGCGGGGTCCGCCACCCGGTACTGCAGGCCGCTGGCCGGCAATTCCCTTGCCGTCGGGCTTCATGAGGTTGCCGGCCAGCGGCCGGCACTACCGACTTACTGCAGCAGGTCCCTTACCCGATAGCTGCCCGGGGCCCGGCCCTGCAGCTGGCGGGCGGCGAACAGGGCGCCGCGGGCGAAGATGTCGCGGTTGGTGGCCCGATGCACCAGCTCGATGCGCTCGCCCAGCCCGGTGAACTGCACCAGGTGCTCGCCGACGATGTCACCGGCACGCAGGCTGGCGTAATGCGGTTCCGCCCCACCCCGCTGCGCGGCCGCACCCAGGGTCAGTGCGGTACCCGACGGCGCGTCCTTCTTCTGGGTGTGGTGAGACTCGACGATGTCGCAGCCCCAGCCTGGCAGCGCCTGCGCCGCGCGCTCGACCAGTTCGTCCAGCACCGCCACGCCCAGACTGAAGTTCGAGGCCCAGACCAGCGGGATCTTCGCCGCCGCAGCCTCCAGCGCCTGGCGCTGCGTGCTGGAGATGCCGGTGGTCCCCGACACCAGCCCGGCACCCCGCTCCACGCACAACGCCAGCAGCGGGTCGAAGCCCTCCGGCAGGCTGAAGTCGATCGCCACATCGAACACCGGCGCGCCGGGCAGCTCGCTGGCACCGAAGAACGGCACGCCGTCGACCACGCGCTGCGCCGGCGCACGGCCGGTCACTGCGGCCACGATCTGCAGGGTTTCGGGATGTTCGGCGGCCAACCGCAGCAGGGCCTGGCCCATGCGCCCGGAGGCACCGTGAATGAGCAATCGCAGGGGAGTCTGGTTCATGCCTGCAGGCTAGCGGCAGCACGCCCGCTCCGGCAAGCGCCATCGCTGCTACGCTGCATGCCCTTTCATGCAATGGATGGCAGCTCCGTCATGCAGATCAGCGAACAGCTGGTGCTGGTCACCGGCGCCGGCCGCGGCCTTGGCCAGCACATCGCCCGCGCGTTCGCTGCGCAGGGTGCGCGCGTCATCGTCAACTATCACCGCAGCGAAGGCGCCGCACGGGCGCTGGCCACCGAGCTGGGCGGACAGGCAATCGCACTGCCGGCCGACGTCACTGATCGCAGCCAGGTCGATGCGATGCTGCAGCATGCCCTGGCCCACTTCGGCCAGGGCGTCACCACGGTGGTCAACAACGCACTCGCTGCGTTCTCGTTCAATGGTGATGCCCGCGACGGCGCCGCCGCTATCGGCTGGCCGGCCTTCCAGGCGCAGTTCGAGGGCAGCGTGCGCGGCGCGCTGAACACCGTGCAGGCCGCCCTGCCCGGCATGCAGGCCCGCCGCTTCGGCCGCGTGATCAACATCGGCACCAACCTGTTCCAGAACCCGGTGGTGCCCTACCACGACTACACCGCGGCCAAAGCCGCCCTGTTGGCACTGACCCGCACGCTGGCCGGTGACCTCGGCCCGCATGGCATCACCGTGAACATGCTGTCCGGCGGCCTGCTGCGTACCACCGATGCCAGTGCTGCCACGCCGGAAGCGGTGTTCGACTACATCGCCGCCAACACCCCGCTGCGCAGCGTCACCACCCCGGCCGAGTTCGCCGATACCGCACTGTTCTTCGCCAGCCCCTGGTCGCGCGCGGTGACCGGCCAGAATCTGGTGGTCGATGGCGGACTCGTGCGGGACTGAGCCGATGCGCATCTCCGAAGTCAGCCGCCTGACCGGCGCCAGTGCCAAGGCCATCCGCCTGTACGAAGCACGCGGCCTGCTGCCGCCGGTGCCGCGCCTGAACCGATATCGCGACTACAGCGAACAGGACGTGGCCTGGGTGCAGCTGATCCGCCAGGCGCTGGGGCTGGGTATCACGCTTGCGTCGATCTCACGCCTGCAGGGCCGCGACGGGCGGCTCGACTGGCCAGCGGTGCTGGCCTTGCTGGAGCAGCAGCGCGGCCGCGTTGCCAGCGAACGGGCACGGCTTGCACAGGTCGAGCGCGATCTGCAGCAGGTCAGCGACGAACTTCAGCGGTGGCTGCACTCCGGCAGCGGCGACTGCGTACTGGAACCCGGCGGCTGCACCACCGGGGTTTGACTCTGCCCCAGGGGCAGACCGCAGTCTCGCGCACTTTCCATTGCCCGAGGTTGCGCGTGTCCCGTTCCATCCTGATCCTGCTCGGCCATCCTGACCGTGACAGCCTGTGCGGCGCCCTCGCCCAGCGCTATGCCACGGCCGCCGAGAACGCCGGCCACCGAGTGCGCCTGATCGCACTGGGAGATCTCGAATTCGACCCGGTTCTGCGCCACGGCTACCGCCAGATCCAGCCGCTGGAGGCCGATCTGCAGGACGCCGCCGAGGCGATTCAAGCCTGCGATCACCTGGTCCTGGTCTATCCCACCTGGTGGGGCGCGATGCCGGCGCTGCTGAAGGGCTTCTTCGATCGCGTGCTGTTGCCGGGATACGCCTTCCGCTACCGGCGCGATTCGGTGTGGTGGGACCGCCTGCTCGCCGGGCGCAGCGCGCGGGTGATCACCACGCTGGACACGCCGCCCTGGTACTACCGCTGGATCTACCGCGACCCGGGCATCACCCAGATCCGCGCCACCATCCTGGAGTTCTGTGGCATCCGCCCGGTGCGGGTCAGCCGCGTGGGCGCGGTGCGCAGCAGCACCCCGGCGCAGCGCAGCAAGTGGCTGGCGCTGGCAGCGGAGCTGGGAGCGCGGGCCGGCTAGATCCAGGCCACGGGCAAGGCGTGCGAACCAAGGTTCGCACCCACCTGGGGCGCTCGTTGCGCGTGTCGCATTTGCCAATTGACCTGAAATCACTGCGCCTCAAGGCTGTGGACCCTTCGTCCGGCCCAGGCAGAACGCATGAAATCCGCGACAGTCTTCAGCAGATGTGCCAGGAAAACAGGCTTTGCCGGGACAACGACCACACGCTACCGGTTGCTGGACGGCGCTTCGCTTGTCGTAAATCACCAAGCCGCCAGTCACGGCAGGGGCTTCTATGTAAATGCCGGGCTCTACTTTGCGGAGCTGCTTGAGCACCCGCTTGAACCGTGCGACCTCGAGAAGGCCTTCAGGTACCGCACCAGCATTCCCACCCCCCATGTGGACTGGCGGATCGAAGAGACGCCAGGGCTGCGCCGGGTCTTCACCCAACAGGACCTTCATGACCTGCTCGAAGCTGGCGATCGCAACGCGATGAAGCGCCTGCTGCTCAATGCCCTTGCCGACGTGGCGGGCTTCGCGGCAATCCATGGGAACCGCGCTTCGGTACGGCGGATGCAGCAGGAGGGACGCTTTCGCGCGATCATCCGCAAAGAGGTCTGAACCCCGGGATCGTGCGAACCAAGGTTCGCACCCACAAGGCGGCCGCGGTCGAGCATGGCTCGACGCTACTTCTTCGTCGGCCCGCAGCTGTCGCAACCGCCACAGGCGCCACCACCCCCGCTCGCCGGCGGCGCGACCTTCCGCCCCAGCGCCTGCAGCCAGGCAGCGCGGCCCGGCTTAAGCAGCGCCAGCGCCAATACCCCACGCAGCTTGCGCACGGTGCCGGGAAACTGCTTCTTCAGCACCACCCAGACACTGACCAGCACGGCCACCGCGATGATCAGGTACTGGATCAGCAGGCCGGTATCCATCAGCCGCCTCCCAGCGCCTTGGTCACCTGGTAGGTGATCAGCGCCGCCACGTAGGCTGCGGCAAACAGGTAGAACGCAGCAAAGCCCATCTGCTTCCACGAGTTGGTCTCGCGCTTGATGGTGGCCAGCGTCGAGATGCACATCGGGGCGTAGATGTACCAGACCAGCAGCGAAAGAGCCGTCGCCAGCGACCAGCCATCGCTGATCAACGGGGTCAGCGCCTGGCTGGCCGCATCGTCATCGGCGGCCGACAGTGCATACACGGTGGCCAGCGAAGACACCGCCACCTCGCGCGCGGCCAGGCCCGGAATCAACGCGATGCAGATCTGCCAGTTGAAGCCCAGCGGCGCGAAGAACACCGCCATCGCATGGCCGATCTGGCCGGCGTAACTGTAATCAATGGCTGGCATCGTGGCGTCGGCCGGTGCCGCCGGGAACGACAGCAGCACCCACAACAGGATGGTCAGCGCCAGGATGATGCCACCGACGCGCTTGAGGAAGATCATGCCGCGCTCGTACAGCCCCACCGCCAGGTCGCGCACGTGCGGCAACCGGTACGACGGCAGCTCCAGCATCAGCGGATGCTCGCTCTTGTCGCGGCGCCACTTCTTCATGATCCACGACATCGCCAGCGCGCTGAGGATGCCCGCCGCGTACAAGCCGAACAGCACCAGGCCCTGCTGGTTGAACACGCCCCACACCGTCTTCTGCGGGATGAACGCACCGATCAGCAGCGCGTACACCGGCAGGCGTGCGGAACAGGTCATCAGCGGCGCCACCAGGATCGTGGCCAGGCGGTCACGCGGGTCCTGGATGCTGCGCGTGGACATGATGCCCGGCACCGCGCAGGCGAAGCTGGACAGCAGCGGGATGAACGAGCGGCCGGACAGGCCGGCGGCCGCCATCATGCGGTCGAGCAGGAACGCCGCACGCGGCAGATAGCCGGATTCCTCCAGCACCAGAATGAAGAAGAACAGGATCAGGATCTGCGGCAGGAACACCACCACGCCACCGACACCGGCGATGATGCCGTCGGTCAGCAGGCTGGCCAGCGGGCCTTCCGGCAGCACGCTGCCAACGAAGGTGCCCAACCAGGCAAAGCCGGCCTCGATGCCATCCATCAACGGCGTCGCCCAGGCGTACACCGCCTGGAAGATCAGGAACATCACCACCGCCAGGCTGACCAGGCCGAACACCGGATGCAGCAGCCAGCGGTCCAGCGCGTCGTCGATCTTCGCGGTCCGCGCCGGCATGCGCACGGCCACCGACAGGATCTCGCGCACCTTGGCGTGGTAGTCGATGCCACCTTCCGGGCCCGGCACCGGCGCATCCAGGTGCGGCACCATCGCATCGAGGCGTTCGACCAGGGCCTTGGCGCCCTGCTTGCGCACCGCCACGGTTTCCACTACCGGGACGCCCAGCTCGCGCTCCAGCGCGGCCACATCCACCTGGATGCCACGGCGCTGGGCCGCATCAACCATGTTCAGCGCCACCACCATCGGCTTGCCCAGCTCGCGCAGTTCCAGCGCGAAACGCAGGTGCAAGCGCAGGTTGGTGGCGTCGATCACGCACAGCAGCACGTCCGGCGCGGCTTCGCCCGGGTAGAAGCCCCGGCACAGGTCACGGGTGATCGCCTCGTCCAGGCTGGCCGGATGCAGGCTGTAGGCGCCCGGCAGGTCGAGCACCGCGAATTCACGGCCGGACGGCGCACGCAGGCGGCCTTCCTTGCGCTCGACGGTGACGCCGGTGTAGTTGGCAACCTTCTGCCGGCTGCCGGTCAGCTGGTTGAACAATGCGGTCTTGCCGCTGTTGGGGTTACCGACCAGCGCAACGCGCAGCGGGGCGGTAGTGGCAGTAGCAGTCATGCGCGTCGTTCCTGGCTGGCGGCGTCGACCACGATCCGCTTGGCTTCACTGATCCGCAGCGCGAAACGGGTGAACCCGACCTGCACCAGCAGCGGCTCGCCCCCCACCGGACCCTTGGCCACCAGGCGTACTTCCTCGCCCTTCACGAAGCCCAGCTCGCGCAGGCGACGGGCAATGGCATCGTTGGCATGCAGGTCCTGCACGGACTCGACCACGGCCGAGGTGTGCAGCGGCAGTTCGGACAGCGTCATCTAGCGTGTTCTCTGCTGGATGTAAATGGTTCTCGATTCTAACATTCCCGCGTCGCGTCATGGCCCATGACCAATGGCCCGCTATGATCCATACAGGTATGGAGTGACCCTGGAATCCCATGAACGATGCTTTGCAGATCGAGCGCAGCGGCGCCGTCCTCACCCTCTGGCTGAACCGGCCGGAGCTGCACAACGCCTTTGACGCCGGGCTGATCGCCCGGCTGACCGCCGCACTGGAGGCCGCCGGCCACGATGATTCGGTGCGCGCGGTGGTAGTGGCCGGCCACGGCGCCTCCTTCTCGGCCGGCGCCGACATGCAGTGGATGCGCGGCATGGCTGCGGCCAGCGAGGCCGACAACCGCGAGGACTCACTGGCGCTGGCGCGGCTGATGCGCACCCTGGACGAGCTGCCCAAGCCGACCCTGGCCCGGGTCCACGGTGCGGCCTTCGGCGGCGGCGTCGGCCTGGTCGCCTGCTGCGACATCGCCATCGCCAGCACCTCGGCCCGCTTCGGCCTGACCGAAAGCCGCCTCGGCCTGCTGCCGGCGGTGATCTCGCCCTATGTGATCGAGGCCATCGGCCCGCGCCAGGCCCGCCGCTGGTTCGCCACCGGCGAGCATTTCGACGCCGACACCGCGCTGCGCATCGGCCTGGTCCACCAGCTGGTCGAGCCCGAACGCCTGGACGAGGCACTGCAACGCCAGCTGGCCCTGCTCGACAAGGCCGGCCCCATCGCCTCGTCCAGCGCCAAGCAACTGGTGCGGCAGGTCCGCGACAGCCATGACCGCGACACGCTGGATCGCGATAATGCCGCCCTGATCGCGCGCCTGCGGGTGTCCGCCGAGGGCCAGGAAGGCCTCGGCGCCTTCCTTGACAAGCGCGCCCCCCATTGGGTCACGGAAGCCTGAACATGCTCGATCATCTTGGTTTGACCAGCGCCGACCTGGCGCGCAGCAAGACCTTCTTCCTGCAGGCGCTGGCGCCGCTGCAGATCGGCGTGGTGATGGAAGTGACCGCCGAACAGACCGGCGCCCACGACCACATCGGCTTCGGCAGCGATGGCAAGCCATTCTTCTGGCTCGGCAATGGCGGCACCGCCAGCCACGGCATGCACGTGGCCTTCGCCTGCACCAGCCGCGACCAGGTGGACGCCTTCCATGCCGCCGCCCTCGCCGCGGGCGGCCGCGACAACGGCGCGCCGGGCCTGCGCCCGTGGTACCACCCCGACTACTACGCCGCCTTCGTGCTCGATCCGGACGGCAACAACATCGAGGCGGTCTGCCACCACCCCGCCGCCGGGGTGGCCGCATGAGCGACTACGTCCGCATCGTCGAGGTCGGCCCGCGTGACGGCCTGCAGAACGAAAAGCAGTCGGTCTCCACCGCCGACAAGGTCGAACTGATCAACCGCCTGTCGGCTACCGGCCTGCGCAGCATCGAAGCGACCAGTTTCGTCAGCCCGAAGTGGATCCCGCAGCTGGCCGACGCCGCCGAGGTCTATGCCGGCATCCAGCGCCGGCCCGGCATCCATTACCCGGTACTGGTGCCGAACGAACAGGGCTACGACCGCGCCCGTGCGGTGGGCGTGGAGGAAGTAGCGGTGTTCACCGCCGCGTCCGAGGCGTTCAACCGCACCAACACCAATGCCGGCATCGACGAGTCGCTGGCCCGCTTTGAACCGATCCTGCGCCGCGCCGCCGCCGATGGCGTGCGCGTGCGCGGCTACGTCTCGACCGTGCTCGGCTGCCCCTACCAGGGCGAAGTGCCGCTGGCCGACGTGGTGCGTGTTGCACGCGCCCTGCACCAGATGGGCTGTTACGAAATCTCGCTGGGCGACACCATCGGTGTCGGCACCCCGCGCAAGGCACGCGCGATGCTGCAGGCGGTGGCGGCCGAGATTCCGATGGCGGCGTTGGCCGTGCACTTCCACGACACTTACGGCCAGGCCATCGCCAACATCGCCACCTGCCTGGAGGAAGGCGTGCGCGTGGTCGACAGCGCCGTCTCCGGCGCCGGTGGCTGCCCGTATGCCAAGGGCGCCAGCGGCAATGTGGCCAGCGAAGACGTGGTCTACCTGCTGCAGGGCCTGGGGCTGGACAGCGGCGTGGACCTGCTGGCACTGGCCGAGACCGGCCGTTGGCTGGCCGGCCTGCTCGGACGCGCCACCGCCAGCCGTACCGGGCAGGCGCTGGCCGCGGCCGGTTGACCACCGCACTGCGCCGCCCAGCAAAGGCGGCGCAGTGCACAACAGCGGCGGTCGCGGCTTCCGTTAGAATCGGCGGTTCTCGAACCTGCAGGACCGTTCAATGCAGCTGTCTTCCGTACGTGCCGTGATCACTGGCGGCGTCTCCGGCCTCGGCCTGGCCGTGGCCCAGCACCTCGTCGCCCAGGGCGGCAAGGTAGCCCTGTTCGACCTCAACGACGACAAGGGCGCAGCCGCCGTTGCCGGGCTGGGTGCCGACAAGGCCCGCTATTTCAACGTCAACGTCAGCGATGAGGCGGCCGTGGCTGCGGCCATCGACCAGGCCCACGATTTCCTCGGCGGCCTGAACGTGGCGATGAACTGCGCCGGCATCCTCGGCGCCGGCCGCGTGCTCGGCAAGGAAGGCCCGATGCCGCTGGCCGGCTTCCAGGGCACGGTGATGGTCAACCTGGTCGGCAGCTTCAACGTCGCCAAGGCTGCGGCCAACCGCATGCAGCACAACGAAGCCGGCACCGACGGCGAGCGCGGCGTGATCATCAACACCGCCAGCATCGCCGCCTATGAAGGCCAGATCGGCCAGGCCGCATATGCCGCCAGCAAGGGCGGCGTGGTGTCGATGACGCTGCCGATGGCACGCGAACTGTCGCGGTTCGGCATCCGCGTCAATACCATCGCTCCGGGCGTGTTCTGGACACCGATGGTCGACGGCATGCCCGAAGCCGTGCAGCAGTCGCTGGCCGCCTCGATTCCGTTCCCGTCGCGCCTGGGCAAGCCGGAAGACTTCGCCAGCCTGGTCGGCTTCATCCTCGGCAACACCTACCTCAACGGCGAGACCATCCGCCTGGACGGCGCTACCCGCCTCGCTCCGAAGTGATTCCCCACGGGCGCCGGGACGGCGCCCTCCCCCAACGACCTAGATCACCATGAAAGCCAACGACATCAAGAAGGGCAACGTCGTCGAGTACAACAACGGCGTGTACCAGATCCGCGACATCGAGCGCAGCTCGCCGCAGGGTCGCGGCGGCAACGTCCGCTTCCGCTTCATCATGTACAGCGTGCCGGGCGGCAACAAGCTCGACGCCAGCTTCGATGCCGACGACAACCTGGTCGAGGTCGAACTGCTGCGCCGCCAGTCCACCTATTCGTACAAGGACGGCGACGCGTTCGTGTTCCTCGATGACGAGGACTACACCCCCTACACCCTGGACGCAGACGTGATCGGCGACGACGCCGGCTACATCACCGACGGCCTGACCGGCATCTACGTGCAGGTGATCGACGAGCAGCCGGTGGCGATCCAGCTGCCGGCCTCGGTGGTGCTGGAAGTGATCGAAACGCCGCCGGAACTGAAGGGTGGCACCGCCACCAAGCGCCCGAAGCCGGCCAAGCTCAACACCGGCATCGAGATCATGGTGCCGGAGTACATCGTCAACGGCGAGCGCGTGCTGGTGAACACCGCGACCGGTGAATTCGCGGGCCGTGCCGACTAAGCGCCTCGCGCTGATCGGCTGGCTGTCCCTGCTTGCGGCGTGTTCGCCGCAGGCAGCGGACAGCGCATCGGATGCAGCGATCGTGTAGAGCCGAGCGTGGGCTCGGCTCTACAGAAGGCTTACGGCTGCTTCGCGCCGAAATTGCCACAACCGTGGTACTGGCGGGTGCCGATGGTCAGATTCACCTTGGCTTCGAATGCCTCGCCGCTCATGTCATCCTGGCAGGTGGTGCGTTGGAAGCTTAGCTTGACGTCGGTGCCATCGGACGCCTTGCCACTCCAACCGTCAGCACCTTCGGTGGGCGTGGCGACGTCGAAGCGACGCTCGCCATAGTCAACTTCCACCTGCAGGCCCGGCGCGTCGCCGTCGACAACCGCCAGCCAACCGGGCTCATTGCCGGTGGCACGGAATGCGGCCTTTCCGGCACTGCCATCGCCTTCGGTGGGTTCGATGGCGTGGCACTCGCGATCGGCCTCGCCCTTCAGGCTCAACAGGCCGTCATCGCTGCCCTTGGTCCAGAAGCTGTTGCCCTGGCCATCGCCATACTTGGCGCCGGATGCCGCGCGTTCGGAAGTCATGGCGAAGGTACGCTCGCCGATCACCACCGTGGCTGCATCCTCGCCATTGAAGGTCGCGCGCACGCTCAGATCACCACACTGGTAGGCGGTCTCGCTGCCACCTTCGGTGCCGGCCCTCGGCGGCGGCGTGGCACGCGGGGCATCATTGCCACCCGCGGCGGGCGGCTGGGCTGGCTGGCACGCGGCGAGCACCAAGCCGAGGGAGGCTGCCAACAGACTGGGAACTACACGCATGGCTCGACTCCTTGTCGACACTACAGAGAGGCTCGACCCTACCATCTGGCGGTGAGCGGGGCCTGAAAGTGGCCTGACCGCACTCATGCGGCCAGTACCGCCATCGACAGCAGCTGAGCGCCACCGTCGCCGGAACTGCAGGTCCATACCCGCAGCAGGCGCAGCTTCACCACGCGCTCCTCGCCCTGCTGCAACACTGACAGCCGCACATCGCTGGACAGCAGTGCCAGGCGGCCACACAGAAGGGTTTCCACCGCCTGCAGCTGCAGGCTTCGTACCTGCAGGCCGCCGGCCAGCCAATCGCCCAGCCAGGGCAGATCGAGCATGCGGCCGCCGTGGCCATCCATCATGAACAACGCCGGCGATACCAGCGCGGTCAGCGCATCGTGATCATTTTCCAGCAGGGCCGCGCACAGGCGCTGCTCCAGCACCATCAACTGTTGCTCGTGCAGATCTTCAACGATGTTCCGTTCCATCCACGGTTCCTCCCGGCATCGGCCGGCGCCTGCGCAGGCGTTGCGCGATCCACTGCCGCGCGCCCTGCACTACTACATAGAAGACCGGTACGAAGAACACCGCCAGCACGGTCGCACTGACCATGCCGCCGAACACACCGGTTCCAATCGCCTGCTGGGTTTCCTTCGACGCGCCCTGCGCCAGCATCAGTGGCACCACGCCCAGCGCGAACGCCAGCGAGGTCATCACGATCGGCCGCAGGCGCAGCCGCGCGGCCTCCAGCGCCGCTTCAACCAGGCCGCGACCCTGCTGCTGCAGCTGGCGCGCGAACTCGACGATGAGGATCGCGTTCTTCGCCGACAACCCGATCACGGTGATCATGCCGACCTTGAAGAACACATCGTTGGGCATGCCACGCAACAACACCGCCGCAACCGCACCGAGCAGGCCGAGTGGCACCACCAGCATCACCGCCAGCGGGATCGACCAGCTCTCGTACAGCGCCGCCAGCACCAGGAACACCACCAGCATCGACAGCAGCAACAGCCACGGTGCCTGCGCGCCCGATTCGCGTTCCTGCAGCGACTGGCTGGTCCACTGCAGGGCAAACCCAGATGGCAGCTTCCCGGCCAACCGCTCCATCTCCGCCATGGCCTGACCGGTCGACACGCCGGTGGCCGGCGCGCCGGACAGGTTCAGCGCCGGGAAGCCGAGATAACGCTGCAGCTGCAGTGGCGCCTCGGTCCAGTGCGGGGTAACCAGCTCGGACAGCGCCACCATGCCGCCTTCGCTGTTGCGCACGTACAGCTTCAGCACGTCCTCCAGCTCCATACGGTACGGCGCATCTGCCTGCAGGATCACCTGCTGCAACCGGCCCTTGTTGGGGAAGTCGTTGACGTACTGCGAGCCCATCGCCGCTGACAGCGTGCTGCTGATCTGCTCGAAGCCCACGCCCATTGCCTCGGCCTTGGCGCGGTCGATGTCCAGCCGCACGCTGGTGCCTGCCGGCAGGCCATCGGCGTGCACCTCGGACAGCAGCGGGCTGGCCTCGGCCAGCTTCAGCAGCTGCTGCAGGGCCGCGCGCAGTTCGGCCTGGCTCTGCCCGGTACGCGCCTGCAGCGCCAGCGAGAAACCGGAAGAACGGCCCAGGCTGTCGATGGCCGGCGGCATCACGCTCATCACCTCGCCCTCGGCAACCGTGGCCATCGCCTTCTGCGCGGCCTCCACTTCGCCGGCTGCGGTGGCGCCTGCACGCTCGCCCCAGTCCTTCAGCATGGTGTAGGTCAGCGCCGCACTCGGGCCCGAACCGGAGAAGCTGTAGCCGAGGATGGCCTGGTTGGAACCGATGCCCGGGCGCGAGGCCACATGCCGCTCGTACGCTTCCACCACCGCCAGTGTGCGTTCGGCGGTGGCTTCGGCCGGCAGCTGGATCGAGGTCATGAAGTAGCCCTGGTCCTCTTCCGGCAGGAAGGCGCCCGGCAGCCAGTGCAGGCCCAGCAGCAGCGCCGCCACCAGCGCGGCAAACACGCCCATGACCCGCCCGCTCCGCTGCAGCACCGACGCCACACCACGCTGGTAACGCCCGGTCATCCGCTCGAAGCCACGGTTGAAGGCGCCGAACAGCCCGCCACGACCATGATGGCCATGGGTGTTCGGGCGCAGCAGGGTCGCGCACAGCGCCGGGGTGAGGCTCAATGCCAGCAGCGCCGAGAACAGGATCGACACCGCCATCGCCACGGTGAACTGGCGGTAGATCGCGCCCACCGAGCCGCTGGCCAAGGCCATCGGGATGAACACCGCGGTCAGCACCAGGGTGATGCCGATCACTGCGCCGGTCAGCTCACGCATCGCCTTGATGGTCGCCTCCCGCGGTGGCAGCCCTTCTTCGGCCATGATCCGTTCCACGCCTTCGACCACCACGATCGCGTCGTCGACGATGATGCCGATTGCCAGCACCATGCCGAACATGGTCAGCACGTTGATCGAGAAGCCCAGCGCCAGCATCACCGCGAAGGTGCCCAGCAGCGCGATCGGTGCGACCAGCGCCGGAATCAGCGTGTAGCGCCAGTTCTGCAGGAACAGGTACATCACCGCGAACACCAGCAGCATCGCTTCCAGCAGCGTCTGCACCACCTTCTGGATCGAGATCTTCACAAACGGCGCGGTGTCGAACGGAATGCTCGATTCCACGCCGCGCGGCAGCAGCGGCGCCAACTCGGCCATGCGCTCACGCACTGCCGAAGCGGTACGCACCGCATTCGCGCCCGGGCGCAGCTGCACGCCGGCGGCGGTGGCCGGATGGCCATCCTCACGGGTGCCCCAGGCATAGCTCTGCGCGCCCAGCTCGACGCGGGCGACGTCGCCCAGCAGCACCCGCGAACCGTCGGCCCCGGCACGCAGCACAATGGCGGCGAACTGTTCCGGCGTGGACAGCTGGCCATCGGCGCTCAACGGCACGGTGATGCGCTGGCCCGGCACACCTGGCGAATCGCCGATGCGCCCTGGTGAGATCTCCAGGTTCTGCTGCTCGATGGCAGCCGCCACGTCACCCATGGTCAGCCCGTAGCCGGTCAACCGGGTCGGGTCCAGCCACACGCGCATCGCCTGCTCGGCACCGAACAGCTGCACGCGGCCGACGCCATCGATGCGGCGCAGCTCCTCGATGATGTTGCGCGCCATGAAGTCGCCTAGTGCGGCCTCGCTGACGCTGGCGTCCGGCGAACGCAGGCCGACCAGCATCAGGAAACCCGAATCAGCGGCCTCCACAAACAGGCCGTTCTGGCGCACGCTGCGCGGCAGGCGCGGCTCGATCGCCTTGATCCGGTTCTGCACGTCCACCTGCGCCAGCTCCGGGTTGGTACCCGGCTTGAAGGTCGCAGTAATCGAGGCTTCGCCGGAGGTGTCCACCGACGACTCGAAGTACAGCAGGTGCTTGACGCTGGACAGCTCGCGCTCGATCAGGCCGACCACCGCGTCATTCAGCGTCTGCGGGCTGGCGCCCGGGTAGCTGGCGTAGATGCTGACGCTGGGCGGCGCGACCGCCGGATAGCGCTCCACCGCCAGCCGCGGGATCGCCAGCACGCCGGCCAGAATGATGAAGATCGCCAGCACCCAGGCGAACACCGGGCGATCGATGAAGAAACGTGCCATGTTGGATTTTCCTGGAGGGACCGGCCCGGGAAAGGCTCAGCCCTTGCTGCCGGCCTGCACTGCACCGGCGCTGGCGACCGGCATCTGCCAGTCGCGCGCATCGACCACCACGCCTTCCTGCAGGCGTTCCTGGCCCTCGACCACCACCTTCTCGCCCACCTTCAGGCCCGTACGCACCAGCCACTGGCGATCAACGCTGCCATCGACCTCCAGCGTGCGGATCACCGCCTTGCCATCGCCACCGATCACCCAGGCATAGGCCTGGCCACCGGCGCTGCGCAGCACGGCCTGCTGCGGCACGGTCAGTGCACTGGCCGGCGCGCCACGCGGCACCTTCGCGCGCACGTACATGCCGGGCAGCAGCTGGCGCTGCGGGTTGTCGACCAGGATGCGCAGGATCACATCACCGGTACGCGCATCGACGTTGATGCCGGAGAACAGCATCTGGCCTCGCTCGGACAACGGCTTGCCGCCCGCACCGATGATCGTCACCGGCAGCTCGCCGCCGCCGGCAGCACTGCGCTGCAGCGACTCCAGCTGCGCGGCCGGCTGGCGCACATCGACGTAGACCTGGTCGATCTGCTGCACCACCGCCATCGGCTCGGCATCGGCCACGCCGACCAGTGCACCTTCGGTCACCAGCGCCTGGTCGATGCGGCCGGCAATCGGCGCGCTGACCGTGGCATAGCGCAGATCGAGCTGGCGACGCGCCAGGATCGCGCGCGCTTCGTTCACCGCGGCACGGGCCTGTTCGTACTCGGCACTGGCATCGTCGCGGTGTTGCTGGCTGACCGCCTGCGCGGCCGCCAGCGCATGCAGGCGCTGCGACTGCACGCGGCTGCGGCCCAAGGCTGCCTCACTGCGTTGCAGCGCGGCCAGTGCCGAGTCGACATCGGCACGGAACGCCGCCGGATCGATCTGGAACAGGGCCTGGCCGGCGCGCACTTCCGCACCCTGCTCAAACAGCCGGCGCTGCACGATGCCGCCCACCTGGGCACGGATCTGTGCGGTGCGTACGGCGGCAACGCGGCCGGGCAGTTCGTCATCGCGCTGCACGACCTGCGGGCCGACCGTGACCACGCTGACGCGCGGTGCCGCTTCGGGCGTGGCTTCGGGGGCGGAGCAGGCCGTCAAGGCTAGGGCGAGGGCCGCGATCAACGCGACCGGAGTCCTGAAGGTTCTCATTGCTGTGCACAATGCCGCGCGGGCGGCTGATAGGTTCTGAAGCGTGGAGTGTGCGTGGCGATGATGGGGTTTCGATGGAGGAACTGTGGAGATACGATGGAGGCAAGCACCTTAAGGCCCCGCCCCTGCATGCATGCCGCCCCTGCCCTCGCCGCCCTCGTCCTGATCGTCGAGGATGAGGCCGAGATCGCCGATATTCTCACCGCCTATCTGGAACGCGAAGGACTGCGTACGCTGCGCGCCGCCGACGGCCACAGCGCCCTGGACCTGCACCGCAGCGCCCGCCCCGACCTGGTCCTGCTGGATGTGCAGCTGCCCCGCCTGGATGGCTGGAGCGTGCTGACCCAGCTGCGCCAGCGCGGTGAAACACCGGTGATCATGCTGACCGCACTGGACCAGGACCTGGACAAACTGACCGCGCTGCGCATGGGCGCCGACGACTACGTGGTCAAGCCGTTCAATCCAGCGGAGGTGGCAGCACGCGTGCGCGCCGTGCTGCGGCGCACGTTGCGCGCATCACGCGTGGACGCACCGACCGCGCTGCGGGCGGGCCCGCTGCTGATCGACTCGGCTACCCATGCCGTGCATGTGGAGGGCGAAGGCTACAGCCACGAAGTGCTGCTCACGCTCACCGAGTTCAAGCTGCTGCACTGCATGGCGCTGGCGCCGACGCGCATCTTCAGCCGCAGCGAACTGATGCACGAATGCCTGCCGGAAAGCGAAGCGCTGGAACGCACCGTCGACAGCCACGTCAGCAAGCTGCGCCGCAAGCTGGACGAAGTGGGCATGGTCAATGTTCCGGCCAGCGTGCGCGGTGTCGGCTACCGGCTGATGGCCGACCGCTGATGGCCCGCCTGCGCCGCTCCGGGCTCAGCCGCCACATCATCGTCTCGATGTCGCTGATGGTGATCGGCGTCATCGTGATGATGATCCTGTCGTCGTGGCTGCTGTACGCGGTGCTGGTCGAGTTCTTCCCCGGCAGTGCCGAAGAGCCGGAAAGCTGGCTGCCGACCGGGCCGGAGCTGGCGTGGATGGTCGGGGTGATCCTGACCGGCCTGGCCTTGGCCATCGCCGCCTCGTTCCGCCTTGCCCATCGCATCCTGTCGCCCTTGAATTCACTGGTGGACAGCGTGCGCGCACTCGCCGGCGGCGACCTCGGTGCGCGCGCCAGCGTCGAGGAAAACTCACCGGGCGAAGTGGCAACCCTGGTCGAGGATTTCAATGCGATGGCGCGGCGCCTGCAGCACATGGAGAGCGAGCGCGCGATGTGGCATGCGGCCATCGCCCATGAACTGCGTACTCCAGTGACCATCCTGCGCGGGCGTCTGCAGGGGCTGGCCGAGGGCGTATTCCAGCCGGACGAATCCCAGTTCCGCAGCCTGCTCGCGCAGGTCGAGGGCCTGTCGCGCCTGATCGAGGATCTGCGCGTGCTGAGCCTGTCCGACAACGCGCGGTTGGACGTACGCCGCGCACGCACCGACGTGGTGGCCGAAGTGCATTCGGTAATGACGTTGGTCGACCCGCAGTTCCGCGCCGCCGGCTTCGTGCTGGAGCTGGAGACCAGCCGCGAGGAACACAACGCGCACTGCGACCCGACCCGCCTGCGCCAGGCCCTGCTGGCGCTGCTGGAGAACGCGCGGCGCTATGCCAGCCCCGGCAAGGTGCGGATCGCCGTGCACGACACACCCGGCCACGTACAGGTGTCGATCGAGGACGAAGGTCCGGGCATCGACCCGGAACTGCACGCGGATATCTTCACCCCGTTCATGCGCGCCGATGGTTCGCGCTCGCGCCAGGGCGGTGGCAGCGGGCTCGGCCTGGCGGTGGTCAAGGCCATCGCCGATGCGCACGGCGGTCGCGTCTACTGCATCCCGGGCAGCACCGGCGGCAGCCGCTTCGTCATCGAACTGCCGCGCCAGTAGCCGGACTGGCTGCCTGCGTGCGCAGGTGTGCACCCAGTGCGACCAGATTGGCATCAATCGCATCCATTTCGTTGCGCTGCTTCACCGGCAGCTGCTGCCGCAGCTGCACCCGCAGCGCCTGCCACGCCGGCACCGCCTGCGCACTGGCCGTGGCCACGGTTTCAGACAACAGCGACCGCTCGTCGGCCAGCGGCAGCCCATAGCCCCCCTCCTGCAGCAGCGTCCCCGGGCGCAGCCACTGCCCGCTCTGCTCCAGCAACTCCCGCAGGCTGCGCGTTTCAGCGCTGTCCGGTGCGCCCAGCAGCTGCCGCTTGAGCACATCGCGCGCACGCAGATCGGCGCGCCGCTGCGCGGCCTGTTCCAGCAGCAACAGGCCGGCGCTGGCGCGCAGGTCACCCTTCAGCAGCCACGGCGCCCGTTGCTGTGCAGGCAGCTTCAACCAGCCGCGCACATCGCGTGTGGGCAATGCCAGCTGGGCTGCGGCCACGCCGAACAACTGCTGGTAGTGGTCGCGTGCCGAAGCGAAGTAGTAACCCTGCGTCTGTGCTGAATCGCGATCAGCCAGCACCTGCTCATCCAGTACCTGCAGCCGCGACAGGCGCCGCTTCAACCCACGCGGACTCAGCTGTGCCAATCCAGCCTGACCCAGCCGCGGCACCCCCGCCTGCAGCAGCTTTGCGGTTTCCACCGCGCAGTTGTTGCTGACGAAGTAATAGCGCCCGTCATAGCTCCAGTGCACTTGTGCAGTGCGCTCGAGCAGGCTGGCGATCTCGTCGCGTTGCAGCAGCAACGGCAGTGACTGCAACCCGCGCAGTTCTACCTTGGTGTATTCGTCCACCACCTGCTGCAGCGGCAGCACGAACAGGCGCGACGGGTAGCCGCCGGTCAGGCCGCGCCAGTTGGAAATCTGCACGTCGCCGACGAACGCGCGGAACGACAGCACGCGGTGATACTCAAGGTCCAGGCGACAGTCCGGCCCTGGTGCGCGGCCCGGCTTGCAGATCACCAGCCGCAGCATGCTGTGGCCCCAGCGGCTCATCGGCTGCGCACTGCCTTCGGCGAACAGGTAGTCCACGGCGTAGACGCGCGCCGGCTCGAGTTGCAGCAGCGATGCTGCGCCTTCTTCCGATTCGGCCTGGAGCAAGGGCAGCGTCGTAGCGCACTGCGGCTGTGGCAGCGACGGCGGCGTTCCGAAATGGGCCTGGTACCACTGCGCCAGCGCCGGGCGCCGGCACGCAAACTCGGCATCGAGCACGAAATGCTCGGCGTTCACCGCCAGGTACTCGGCCGGGTCCTTCAGCTCATAGGCATCCGGGCTTCGGTCATGGAAGTCATTGCCGCCGCGACCGAGATGCCAGGGCTTGCGCTGCCATCCGGCCAGGTCTCGCCAGCGCGCACTGCGCGACCAGTTCGCCCCCGTACGGTCGGCAACATGGGTCAGCTCGTGCACCAGCGCACTGCGGCGTGCACGGCGCGCGCCGGGCACGGCATCATCCAGCAGATCGCGGCGCAACGTGATGCGACCGGCGAAGGCGCGGCCATGCACATCAGCTGGCAGGTCATCACTCCAGTGCACCTGGACCTGTACCGGCAACGCGCGCCGCAGGCCATCAGGAAGCAGTGACTGCACGTCGGCCAGGGTCTGGCTGGCGAGCTGCTGCTGCGCCGGATCGAGACCGGCGGGATCGAGCTGCAGGCGATCAGCCGCATGGGCGGAAGGGATGAGCAGCCACGCCAATGCGGCGATCCACTCGCACCGCCCGCTGCGCCTATGTGGAGCCGAGCCATGCTCGGCTGCTGTTGGGATCCGCATGCGCCGGGCATCCAGCCGAGCATGGCTCGGCTCTACAGAAAGCGATGACGCCGAGGTCATGCAGCCCGGATCAACGTGCGAGCAGCGCGCGAGCCAGTTCCAGATCGCTCTGCTGCTGTGCGGCAGCGCTTTGCTCACGCAGGTGGACCAGCGCGGCCTGCAGGCGGGCGCCACGGATCTGGCCGTCGCTGGCGACGAACGCAGCGGCATCGTCGCGTGCAGCCAGCACCACCTTGTCATCACCCGAGCTGCTGCCCGAGGAACCGGAGGAAGCACCCGTGGCCGAACCGGCCGACGTGCCGGCGAAGCTGGAAGCGAAGCCGGCCAGCGGCAGGGACAGCAGGGCGAGCAGCAGAAGCGGACGGGTCATCGGTTCGAAGCCGGTTGTGAGGATCCGTGGAGCGTAACGGGTGCGTGAAGGTTTTGCCCGGCTCAAACGTCGAACAGCTTGCCGGGATTCAGCCGCGCTTGGGGATCGAACGCGCGTTTGACCGCCTTCATCAGGGCAATCTCGGCTGGGCCACGGGTGCTGTCCAGGTAGCCCTTCTTGACCAGGCCGATGCCGTGCTCGGCCGAGATGCTGCCGTCGAAGCGCGCCAGCACCTGCGCCAGCAGCTTGGTCACCTGCTCGCACTGCGACACGAAATCGGCGTCGCTGGTGTCATCGGGCTTGAGCACGTTGATGTGCAGGTTGCCGTCGCCGATATGGCCGAACCAGACCACGTCGAAGTGCGGATAGGCCTGCCCGATCAGTGCCTGGGTCTCGGCCAGGAACGCCGGCATCGCCGAGATCCGCACCGAGACGTCATTCTTGTAGGGCTTGTAGCGCGCCAGCGATTCGGTGATGCCTTCGCGCAGGCGCCACAACTGGGCCGCCTGGGCATCGCTGGCACTGATCACGCCATCGCTGACCCAGCCGTTGCCCATGCAGTCTTCAAAGGCGGCCATCGCCGCCGCTTCCTGCGCTTCGTCGTTGGCGGCGAACTCGGTGACCACGTAATACGGATGCACCTCGTCGAACGGCGCCTGCGCACCGTGCGCCAGCACATGTTCCAGCGCGCGGTCGGTGAAGAACTCGAAGGCCTGCAGCTGCAGGCGCGCGCGGAACGCAGCAAACACCTGCATCAGCACTTCGAAACTGGGCAGTGCCAGCAGCATCACGTTGCTGGCCGGCGGCGGATCGGTCAGCTTCACCGTGGCTTCGACGATCACGCCCAGCGTGCCCTCTGAGCCGATCAGCAGCTGGCGGAAGTCATAGCCGCTGGAATTCTTGATCAGGCCCTTGTTGAGCTCCAGCAGCTCGC
Organism: Stenotrophomonas sp. GD03654; assembly: GCF_029845105.1. NCBI lineage: Bacteria > Pseudomonadati > Pseudomonadota > Gammaproteobacteria > Lysobacterales > Lysobacteraceae > Stenotrophomonas > Stenotrophomonas sp. GD03654. The sequence continues at coordinate 68,192 of NZ_JAOCLC010000019.1, forward strand.
CGCTGGCGGTGACCACCTTCAGCCCGGCGATCCATTCGCGGGTATTGCCGTAGCGGATCACACGGATGCCACCGGCATTGGTGGCGATGTTGCCGCCGATCGTGCACGACCCGCGCGCGGCGAAATCCACCGGGTAGATCAGGCCGTGGTCCAGCGCAGCGTTGTGCACGGCTTCCAGCGGCATGCCGGCCTGCACCACCAACGTGCGATCGACCGCATCGTAGGCCAGTGCCTTGTTCATCCGTTCCAAGCTGAGCACCAGCTCGCCGTTGGCAGCCACCGCGCCACCGGAAAGGCCGGTACGGCCGCCGGATGGCACTACGGCCACGCCCTCGCCGGCACTCCAGCGCATCACCGCCTGCACCTCCTCGACCGTGGCCGGTAGTGCGATCGCCAGCGGCGCCGGCGTCCAGCGCCGGGTCCAGTCGCGCCCGTAATGCTCCAGGTCGGCCGGGTCGGTCTTCAGCTTCAGGCCGGGACAGGCCTGCTGCAGCGAGGCAATGCGGGAATCGGTCATGACGGTCCAGCGCGGTGCGTGAAGAACGGGCAAGCGTGCCAGCGGCACGCGTCAGCGTCCAGCCCCCGCAGCCGTACAGATAGCTACGGATGCAACCAATTGCGCACTGCACCATGGCCGCTGCGATCTGGCATAGTGGTCAGCCCCTGTCCCACTGGCCGTGTCGCCCCATGTCGCCGAAGAAGACCTCGTTCCCGAAGCAGGATATCCGCGTGCTGTTGCTGGAGGGGGTCAGCCAGACCGCCGTGGAGGTGTTCAGCGCCGCCGGCTACAGCCAGATCGAAGCGCACACCAAGGCACTGCCCGAGGACGAACTGAAGGCGCGCATCGCCGAGGCGCACATCGTCGGCATCCGTTCGCGCACCCAGCTCAGTGCCGAGGTGCTGGCCGAGGCCAAGCGCCTGATCGCGGTGGGCTGCTTCTGCATCGGCACCAACCAGGTCGATCTGGACGCGGCCGAGCTGGCCGGCATCCCGGTGTTCAACGCGCCCTATTCCAACACCCGCAGCGTGGCCGAGCTGGTCATCGCCGAAGCGATCATGCTGACCCGTGGCATTCCGCAGAAAAATGCCGAATGCCATCGCGGCGGCTGGTCGAAGTCGGCCAGCGGCAGCCATGAAGTGCGCGGCAAGACCCTGGGCATCATCGGTTACGGCCACATCGGCACCCAGGTCGGCGTGCTGGCCGAATCGCTGGGCATGCAGGTGATCTTCCACGACGTGGAAACCAAGCTGGCGCTGGGCAATGCCCGTGCAGCGGCCAGCCTGGACGACCTGCTGGCGCGGGCCGACATCGTCACCCTGCACGTGCCGGAGACCCCGTCCACGCAGTGGATGATCGGCAGCACCGAGCTGGCGAAGATGCGCAAGGGCGCGCACCTGATCAACGCCGCGCGCGGCACCGTGGTCGACATCGATGCACTGGACGCGGCCCTGGCCAGCGGCCACGTCGGTGGCGCCGCGCTGGACGTGTTCCCGGTCGAACCGAAGGGCAACGGCGATATCTTCGAATCGCCGCTGACCCGCCACGACAACGTGATCCTGACCCCGCACGTGGGCGGCAGCACGCTGGAAGCACAGGACAACATCGGCATCGAAGTGGCGGCCAAGCTGGTGCGCTACAGCGACAACGGCAGCACCCTGTCGGCAGTCAACTTCCCGGAAGTGACCCTGCCCGAACACGCAGACAGCCTGCGCCTGCTGCACATCCACCAGAACGTGCCGGGCGTGCTGTCCAGGGTCAACGAGATCTTCTCGCGCCACAACGTCAACATCGACGGCCAGTTCCTGCGCACCGACCCGAAGGTGGGCTACGTGGTGATCGACATCACCGCCAGCGAGGCCCAGGCCGCCGCCGTGCGCGACGAGCTGGCCGCGATTGCGGGCACGCTGCGCACGCGCATTCTGTATTGACGCGGATCCCGCCAT
>NZ_JAOCLC010000020.1:0-69350 GCF_029845105.1 Stenotrophomonas sp. GD03654
CAAGCCCCCATGGACGGGTTTACGGCGTCTCCCGCAACCGGCCCCACCCCGCCATCCCTCAGGAAACCAGCTTCTGCTGTTGCTGTTGCTGTTGCTCTGGATCGTAGCGGGTGCAGGGCGCAGCCCTGCCAAACCCCTACCCTCTGGCCATTGCCTGCCACCACTGCGACAGCAGCTCCGGCCTGCGCAGGCGCTCGCGCCACCAGCGCAGTGCAGCGCCATCCTCGCCGGTGCGCCAGGCCAGCCAGAAGGTCTCTTCCGGTTTGTGTTCCTCCACCTCACGGATCACCAGCTGGCCACGCGCCACCGCAGCGCGCGCGCACGGTTCGGGCAGGAAGCCGAAGCCCACGCCTTCGCACTGCAGCTTCAGCTTGCTGGCCATGTCCGGCACCGTCAGCATTTCCTGCCCCATCAACAGGCCGACCGTGCGTGGCAACAGCCGCCGCGCCGAATCGGAGACGGCGATCGCGCAATGCTCGACCAGCTGCTCGCGACCGAGCACGCCCGGCACCGCCGCCAAGGGATGATCGGGCGCCACCGCGAACACGAACTCCACCGTGCCCAGCGGCTCGACCACGTAACCACCGCCACTGGGCCCCTCGCCCGGCGCACCGACCAGCAGGTCGGCACGGCGGTCCAGCAGGGCTTCCCAGGTGCCGGACAGGGCCTCGCCAATCAGCCGCAGCCGGGTCGGCGCCTCGGCCTCACGGAATGCGGCGATATCCGGCCCCAACAGCCAGGTCGGAAACACCGAGTCGACCGCCAGGGTCAGCTCGGTCTCCCAGCCCGAGGCCACCCGCCGCACCCGCAGTTCCAGCTCCCGGGCGGCGCGCAGCAGGTGCCGCCCCTCGTCCAGCAGCGCGCGTCCGGCCTCGGTCGGCTCGGCACGCGGGCCGATCCGGTCGAACAGTTGTACGCCCAGGTCCTCCTCCAGCTTGGCCACGGTGTAGGAGATGGTCGAGGGCACCTTGTGCAGGGCCTTGCCGGCGCCGGCGAACGAGCCGCGGCGGTCGATGGCATCCAGGATCTGCAGGGCATCGAGGCTGAGCTTGAGCATTCGAATTTTTCGATGATGGCTGTCAAAACTATCCGTTTTTCAAACCCCGGGCGCAAGCGGATACTTCTCTGCAACGGGGAAACACAGCGGCTACCGGCCCACCCCGCCCCATCGAAACCATCGAACAAGGAGATTCCATCATGCTGCAGATCCGCAAGAGCGCTACCCGTGGCCTGGCCGAGCATGGCTGGCTGTCCTCGCGCCATACCTTCTCCTTCGCCAACTACTACGACCCGCGCTACGTCAGCTTCGGCCCGCTGCGGGTGATCAACGAAGACAAGGTGATCGGCGGCCAGGGCTTCGGTACCCACAGCCACAGCAACATGGAAATCATTTCCTACGTGCTGGGCGGCGCGCTGGAGCACAAGGACTCGATGGGCACCGGTTCGGTGCTGCGCTACGGCGACGTGCAGCGCATGAGCGCCGGCAGTGGCGTCAGCCACAGCGAGTTCAACCACTCGGCCGACGAGACCGTGCACTTCCTGCAGATCTGGATCTTCCCGGACACCGAGAACATCACGCCGTCGTACGAGGAGACCCATTTCGCGCCGGAGACCAAGCGCGGCCAGCTGCGCCTGATCGCCTCGCCGGACGGTGCCGACGGTTCGCTGCGCATCCACCAGGATGCCCGCATCTTCGCCACCATCCTCGATGGCGGCCAGAAGCTGCACCATGCGCTTGGCAACGGTCGTGGCGCCTATGTGCAGGTGGCGCGTGGCCAGCTGCAGGTCAACGGCATCACCCTGGAAGCCGGTGATGCGCTGCAGGTCAGCGACGAAGCGCAGTTGACCCTGGAAAACGGCAACGACGCTGAAGTGCTGGTGTTCGACCTGCCGCTGTAACGACAACGCCCGCGATGCTGCAGAGCATCGCGGGCGTACGTGTAGAGCCGAGCCCATGCTCGGCTGCGGTGCGACAGCCAGCCGAGCGTGGGCTCGGCTCTACAGGACCCGCGTCAGAACCTGTAGTTCACGGTGAGCCGTACATTGCGCGGCTCACCCCAGGTGTAGGTGCTGTACCAGTTGAAGATCGTGTAGTACCGCTTGTCGAGCAGGTTGTTGACGTTGACCGTGGCCGACAGGCGATCGTTGAACTGGTAGCGCGCCATCGCGTCGAGCAACCAGTAAGGCTGCGTGCGATGCACCACCTTGGCCTGCGTGGCCGGATTGGTGATCTCGCCGAAGGTCGAATCCTGCCAGCGCGCGCCACCACCCAGCGTCAGCGCCTGCCAGGCACCGCGCAGGCGATAGCGGGTATGCAGGCTGAACTGGTTCTCCGGTTCCAGCGTGGTCACCTTGGTGCCCGCCTGGCGGGCGATCTTGTGGGAGAACCCACCCTGCACCTGCCAGCCCTCGCCCAGCTGACCCGACATTTCAAGCTCGTAACCCTTGGTGCGCACGCCCATCAAGGCGCGGTAGGCATCCTGGCCATCCGGTGTCTTGCCGCCGGTGGGCTGGGCGAAGTTGTCCTGATCAAGCTTGAACAGCGCCGCACTGGCATTGAGGCGTCCATCGAAGAACTCGGCCTTCAGCCCCATCTCGTAGCTGCGGCCTTCCAGCGGATCCAGTGCCTTGCCCTGTTCGTCACGCTCGCCCTGGGGCTTGAAGATGGTGCTGTAGCTGGCGTACACCGAGTAGTGCTCACCGAGGTCGTAGACCACACCGGCATACGGCACATAGACGCCGGTCTCGCGTGTATCCGGCGAGCGGTAGCTGGCCAGCCGGCTGCCGACGATCAGCTTCAACGGATCGGCCACGTCGAAACGGCCGACCACGTACAGCCCGTTCTCACGGGTCACTTCATTGTTGTCATAGGTGCGCTGCCACTGCGGTTCGGCAATGTCGCCATTCCAGCTGCGGTAGTCCGGCACGGTATCCGGGAACCCCGCCTGCGGGCCGTAGCCGGTATTGGTCCAGCGCTTGCGCGAGGCACTGCCACCGACCACCAGCTCATGCTCGCGGCCGAACAGGCCGAAATGCCCACTCACATAGAAGTCGGCGGCATTGCTGACGGTCTTGCCGACGTACTTGCCGAGCCACAGGCTGACGCCCTCGCCGGTCAACGGATCCGGATTGCCGGCGGCGGCACCGGCCAGTGCGGCGTCATAGCCGTTGACCTGATGGTTGAGCTGCAGCTTGGCAATCCAATCGTTGGCGAACGTGTGCTCCAACGTGGCGAAACCGGTACGCACGTACTGGCGCCAGCCGGCCCATTGCGCACCATTGTTGAACGAGCGAGGCATGCGGTTGAAGTTGCCGGCGCTGTCCAGCAGCGGAATGCCGCCCCACGTGGAGCCCTTCGGGTCGCTGTCCATCACGTCGCCACCGATCGACAACAGCGTGCGCTCGCCCAGATCGGCTTCCAGCACGGCATAGCCGACCTTGCTGGCGCGCTGGTAGTGGTCCAGGTTGGAGTGCTTGTCTTCCCAGGCCCCCACGGCACGGCCACGCAGGCGGCCATCGGCAGTCAGCGGACCACCGACATCGAGCTCGGCGCGGTAGTCGTCCCAGCGGCCGACACCCAGTGAGGCGCTGCCGGCGAAGTCCTTGGCCGGCTTCTTGCGCACCAGGTTGATGGTCGCACCCGGATCGCCCATGCCGGTCAACAGGCCGGTCGCGCCCTTGAGCACCTCGATGCGGTCGTAGATGGCGGTATCGCTGAGCGTGTTACCGGCGGAGTACGCCGAATTGCGCGACATCGGAATGCCGTCGTACTGGAAGTTCTGGATCGCGAAACCACGCGCGTAGTACTCGGTGCGTTCGCTGTCGTAGGTGACGATGCTGATGCCGGGGGTCACCCGCATCACGTCGTCGATGCCGTGCAGGCCGAAGTCATCCATCTGGGCGCGGGTGATCACGCTGATGGTCTGCGGGGTCTGCCGTGGCGTCAGCACCAGGCGGGTAGCGGTGGCAATGGTGCCGGGCGTATAGGCGCCGCTGCCCTCGGTGATGGTACCGAGCAGGTTGGCGGTGACCTGTACCGTCTGCAGGGTCTGCGATGCAGGCGCCTGGGAATCCTTGCCTGGATCCGTGCTGGACTGGGCAGCAGCAATACTGCTGCTGGCCAGTGCAGCGATCAGCAGGCCCTGCGCGAGCGCCTGCGGCAACGCGCGGCGACGCGGCAAGGGAAACGGAGCATGGGCAACAGGCACGGACAGCACGGCGGGACCTCCACGATAGGGTGGGATCCTCTGGCGGCGGCTGGAGGGAAGAGAGGGACGCGGCCGGATAGCCGCAAGCGCAGGAGTGTACTCCCCTGCGCCCCGGCTGTCGTGCAACGCGCTGCCGCAGCTATCAGCCGCCGATGGCGGCGCACGCCTCCAGGATCAGCGCCGTCACTTCCTTCGGCTGCGAGGCCAATGAGGCATGGCTGGCATCCAGCTCCAGCAGGCGCTTAGGCTGCATCCTTGCGGCCATGGCCTTCTGGTTTTCCGGCGCGATCATGCGGTCGTGGCGGGACAGCTGGTACCAGCTCGGCGTGTGCTTCCACGCCGGATCGCTGACCGCATCACCGAAGGTACTGGCCAGCGGCGCCTTCTGGGTCACCGCCATCACCCGGCCCTCGTCCTCGCTCAGATCCTGGCAGAAGCTCTCATGGAACTTGTCCGCACGCAGCCACAGGTAGCCATCGCTGTCCGGTGCCAGGTTCGGCGCCGCCTCCGGCAGGTGCTGCTGGGTGATGCCACCGGGACTCTCGCCGGCATCAGGCGCGAACGCGGCGATGTAGACCAGGCCCTTCACGTTGGGCTCGTTGCCGGCCTGGCTGATCACCGCGCCGCCATAGGAGTGGCCGACCAGCAGTACCGGCCCGTCGATCTGCCGGATCATTTTCCGGGTTCGCCCTGCGTCGTCGGCCAGCGAGGTCAGCGGCAGTTCCACCGCCTGCACACGGTCGTGGCCATTGCGATGCAGTTCCAGGATCACCTTGGCCCAGTGTGCGGCCCCGCCCCAGAATCCATGGACGAGGAGGATGGTCGGTGTCGTGCTCATGTACGGATCTCCGGCAGCGGCCGGCGGGATGCCGACCGTGCAGCCACTGTCCGTGGGCGACGTTAATCGCCAGTGACGCGATCGGGTCACTGCAATCGTATGCGTCGCCCGATGTCACGCATGGCACTTGCCGAGCCGACCTGAAAACGTTTCCATAAACGTCCCCTGGAGCTTCGCATCGCGCATGACGCCTTCATCCCCACGTGCCCAGCAGCACGCCACCCGCGCCGCCTTCTTCATTCCCGGATTCGCCACCGCCGCGTGGGCGCCCATGGTGCCCTACGCCAAGGCCAAGGCCGGACTGTCCGACGCCAGCCTCGGCGCCGTGCTGCTGTGCCTCGGGCTCGGCTCGCTGCTGGCGATGCCGTTGGCGGGTGCGCTGACCGGGCGACTGGGCTGCCGCCGGGTGATGGTGATCACCTGCGCGATGATGCTGTGCGCCCTGCCCCTGCTGGTGCTGGCGCCTTCGCCGGTGGCACTGGGCGCGGCACTGTTCGTGTTCGGCGCCGGCGTCGGTGCGCTGGATTGTGCGATGAACATGCAGGCGGTGGCGGTCGAGCGCGACGCCGGGCGCGCGATGATGTCCGGCTTCCATGCCTTCTACAGCATCGGGGGCTTTGTCGGTGCCGGCTGCATGACCGGCCTGCTGATCCTCGGCACGCCGCTGTGGCTGGCCGCGCTGGTTTCGGTGGCGGCGCTGCTGCTGGTCGCGGTACTGTCGGCGCCGCACTGGCGTCCGCAACGGATCCTGCACGAAGGACCGTTGCTGGCGCTGCCGCACGGCGTGGTGCTGTTCATCGGCGTGCTGGCCTTCGTGGTGTTCCTCGCCGAGGGCTCGATGCTGGACTGGAGCGCGGTGTTCCTGGCCGAAGTGCGGCAGGTGCCGCGTGACCAGGCCGGCGCCGGCTTCGCGCTGTTCACCCTGGCGATGACCGCGATGCGCCTGTTCGGCGACGGCATCGTCGAGCGCCTCGGCCGCACCCGCACCCTGGTCTTCGGCGGCATCACCGCCGCAGCCGGTTTCACGTTGGCCACCCTGGTACCGTCGTTCCCGGTGGCGCTGGCGGGCTATGTGCTGGTCGGGCTGGGCTGCGCCAATATCGTGCCGGCACTGTTCTCGATGGCCGGCCAGCAGCGGGCGATGCCGGAGAGCATCGCCATCACCGCAGTGACCACGCTGGGTTACGCCGGCATTCTCGCCGGCCCCGCAGCGATCGGTGCGCTGGCACACGGCACCAGCCTCGGCTTCGCCTTCCTGTGCGTAGCCGCGCTGCTGCTGGGCGTCGCGGCGTCTGCCCGCTCGCTGGCACGACGGGTGGCCTGACAGAAAAAGGGGACGGAGGGGATTAAGTCGTTTGCAGCACACCTGTGGCAGATGCGACTTAATCCCCTCCGTCCCCTTTTCTCAGCTGCGCGTCAGCCACTCGGCCTGGGCCGGCAACTGGGGAGCCGGGCAGGCGCTCTGCGGATGGTGCTCGTCGCGCGCCATCCAGTCATCGACCACGCCGGCCAGCAGGTCCAGCCGCAGCGGCAGGGTAATGTGGTCCTCGCCGCGCATCTCGATGTAGTGCGCGCGCGGGTTGGCCTGGGCCAGTTCGCGCCCTTGGCTGACCGGAATGTGCTGGTCGCCCTGCCCGTGCAGCAGCAGCACGCAGGCGCGGGTATCGGCCAGCGCGCGCGCTACATCCACGCGGTCCAGATCGACGTCGATGCGGCGGCTGGCGGCGGCGATCACCTGGTTGATGTCCTGGCCGCCATAGCGCCAACGCGCGTACGACGCCACCGCCTGCGCCTTCAGGCCTTCCGGCTGCAGTCCCATCAGGTGCGGGATCATCGTGCGGATCGCTACGCCGGCATTGGCGAACGATTCCATCGCCACCACGCCTTCCACCTGGTCACCGAGCTTGTCGGCGGTGAACACCGCCGTGGCCGCACCATAGGACACGCCAAACAGGTACAGCGGACCGGTCACTTCACCACGTGCACGCAGCTCGCCGATCACATCGACCACGTCATCCGATTCATAGGTGCCATAGCCCGACGGCCCGGTACCGGACTGTCCATGGTTGCGCAAGTCGAGCGTGACCACGCGGTAGCCGGATTCGGCCAACTGCAGCGACCATGGCAGCATCGAATCACCGTTCATCATCCAGCCGTGCAGCAGCACCACGGTGCCGCGCGGTGCCTGCGCGCGGAACGGCTGCGGTACTGCCAGGCTCAGGCCGGTATCCAGCGGCAGGCCGTTCTCGTGGCGCTGCGGCAGGTAGTGGTAACGCGCGCCGTAATCGCCAGGATCGAACACGCGCCAGAAGATCGGCACGCCATCGCGGCCGGGCGCAAAACCGTGGCGGTTGGGCAGCTCAGCGATGGCCGCAGCAATGCGCGGGCGATCGAGCAGGGTCGATACGCCACCCGGCGCGATCAGCCGATCGGCGAGCGAGGTGGACGAGGCATTGATCGAGGACGAGCATGCAGCCAGCCACAGGCCGGCGCACGCCAGCAACAACAGCAGCAGGCGCTTCATGGGCAATCAGGGAAAAGGTGCGACAGCGTGGCAGGTTAGCGATGCGGGCGTGGGCCATCTATCGCGCGCGGATGACGGCTTGATGACAACGCAGGAACGATTCAGCTTGGTGTGAACGCTGTATCCGTTCAGTCATTGATCCGGATCAATGAACGCGCGCGCGGCATTGCCCACAGTGCCGCCATGCGCACCTCGTTCAAGCTCGCCATTGCCCTGGCCGCCACGCTGGCCGCCGCCTACGGCATCGCCCGCACCACGCCCTACTGGTTCGCACCACGACAGTCGGCGCAGGTCGACATCCACGATCCGACGCTGATCGCGCAGGGACAGTACCTGTCGCGCGCCGCCGACTGCGCGGCCTGCCACACCGCGCCGGGCGGCAGGCCGTTCGCCGGTGGCCTCGGCATGCAGACGCCGATGGGCACGATCTACTCGACCAACATCACGCCCGATCCGGACACCGGCATTGGTGCCTATGACTACGCCGATTTCGAACGCGCGGTGCGCCGCGGCATCCGCCACGACGGCCAGCCGCTGTATCCGGCCATGCCGTACGCCTCGTACGTGATCGCCAGCGATGCCGAGATCAAGGCGCTGTATGCCTATTTCATGGGCTCGGTGCAGCCGGTGAAGCAAAGCAACGCCGACAGCACGATTCCATGGCCGGCCAACATGCGCTGGCCCCTGGCCTGGTGGCAGCTGCTGTTCGCACGCCCGCGCACGTTCAACCCGGATCCGTCGCAGGATGCCGGCCAGCAGCGCGGCGCCGAACTGGTGGAAGGCCTGGCCCATTGTGGCGCCTGCCACACGCCACGCGGGCTGGCCTTCCAGGAAAAGGCGATGGCCGACGATGGCGGTCGCCAATTTCTGTCCGGCTCGGTACTGGAAGGCTGGTACGCGAAGAACCTGCGCAACGAATCGACCGGCCTGGCCAGCTGGAGCGAGGGTGAGATCGTCGATTTCCTGCGCACTGGCCGCACCGATCGCTCTGCGGCCTTCGGTGGCATGGCCGACGTGGTCGAGCACAGCACGCAGTACCTGTCCGACGCCGATCTGCTGGCCATGGCCCGTTACCTGAAACAGCTGCCGGCCCGCGAAGGACGTAGCGCACAGTGGTCGCCCGGTACCGACACCACCACCGCCGCACTGCGCAGTGGCGACTATCGCGTGGCCGGCTCGCTGGCCTATGCAGAGCACTGCCAGGCCTGCCATCGCGCCGACGGCCGCGGCATGCCACGGGTCTACCCAGCACTGGCTGGCAACTCGATCGTGTTCGCCGATGATCCCAGTTCGCTGGTGCAGGTGACCCTGATCGGTGGCCGCACGCCGCATACCCCGCACGACCGGATGGCCTTCACCATGCCCGGCTTCGAACAGCTGCCGAACGCGCAGCTGGCGCAGATCCTGACTTTCATCCGCAGCAGCTGGGGCAACCAGGCCAGCGCCGTGAGCGAGGTCGACGTGGCGCGCATGCGCCGGGTGGTGCGCGACAAGCCAGTGCACTACGTTCCGCAGGAGGCCGCACGATGAAGCGTTCGCGCACGCGTTCCCGCCTGCTGATCGGCAGTGCGATCACCCTCGTGGTGCTGGCGGGCGCCGGCACCCTCGCTTACCGTCATCTGTACCCGGACCTGGATGCCGCCGTGGCCAGCACGATCGATATGCTCGATGCGCAGGGCAAGGTGGTCGGCCACTACCATGCGCCGAGTGCCGAGGAGATCGCCGGGCTCGGCAATGCCGAATCGGTGATGCTCGGCCGCCGCATCCTCAACGAGACCGCACGGTTGCTGCCGGACAACGTCGGCAACGATCTGAACTGCAACTCGTGCCATATGGCCGAGGGCAAGCGGCCTTTCGGCAATCACTACTTCAATACCGGCGGCGGCGCCTATCCGCGCTACATGCCGCGTCCGGGCAAGGTGATCGGGCTGACCGAGCGCATCAACGGCTGCCTGCAGCGTTCGATGAACGGCAAGCCGCTGCCGAAGGGCTCGCCGCAGATGCGCGCCATGCTCGATTACATGGCGTGGTTGAGCAGTCCGGTGCCAGAGGGTGCAAAGGTGGCCGCCCCCAGTGAGGGGCCCATCGACAGCACGCTGACCCCGGACCCGGTCCGCGGCCAGGCGCTGTACGCCGTGCAGTGCGCCGCGTGCCATGGCGACAACGGCGAAGGACGGCGCGACGCCAGCGGTGACATCGCCTTCCCGCCGCTGTGGGGCGACCACAGCTTCAACATCGGCGCCGGCATGGCGCGGCTGTACAAGGCCGCCGGCTTCGTCAAGCACAACATGCCACCGGCGGTGACCCGCGAGCCGCCACTGGGGCAGCAGGTGATGCCCGACCAGGATGCGGTGGACATTGCCGGCTATTTCATCAACCAGCCGCGGCCGGATTTTGCCAACAAGGGTAAGGACTGGCCACGCGACCCGAAACCCAAGGACGCGCGGTACTGAAGCAGGCAGCAGGTGCCGGCCGTCGCTCAACACGATTCCTGCATCGCCACGTCATGCCGATGTCATTGGCGCTGCCGACACTCCGGGGCTTCCCTCCTCTGAAGGTCCGGTCTCGATGCGAACGTCTGCGCGCTTTCCCCGTGTCTCGCTGCTTGCCCTGCTGATCGCCCCCGCACTGGACGCCCTTGCCGAAGCACCGCAGGGCGATGCCGCTGAAGCGCGCAGCAGTGAGGCCCGCACCCTCGACCAGGTGCAGGTGATCGGCCAGGCCACCAGCTACGCCAAGACCTCGGTGCGCGCGGAAACGCTGAACCGCCAGACGGTGATGAGCAGCGTCAACGACGCGCTCAACGAGGTACCTGGCGTGGTGGTCAGCGAGGCCGATGCCACCGGCTCGTCGGTGTGGGGTACGCAAATCAGCATGCGTGGCTTCGTCACCAACCGCGACACCCAGCAGATCGGCACTACCATCGACGGCCTGCCCAATGGCGGCTCAGGTTACGGCGGCGGCTCGCTGGCCAACCGCTACATCGACACCCTGGACCTGGAAACGGTGGAAGTCAGCCAGGGCACCGCTGATATCTCCTCGCGCTCGAACGAAGCCCTCGGGGGCACCCTGAACTTCCTTACCAGCGATCCGCTGCAGGACAGCCGCCTGCGCTTCGTGGTCGGCGCCGGTGACAACGAGGCACGCAAGTACTACGTGCGCTACGACACCGGCCTGCTCGGCGGCCACACCCGCGCCTGGGTCAGCGCTTCCTCCGCGCGCGTGCACGACTGGATCGACGGCAGCGGCAAGACCAGCAACGACCACATCGCCGGCAAGTTCATCACCGAACTGGACCGCTGGACGCTGACCGGCTACCTGTCCTACAACGATGCCGACGAGCCGGAATACACCAGCGTCTCACCGAAGGGCTTCGCCACCAATCCGGATCGTGACAACCTGGTGGGGACCCTCACCGGCATTCCCTACCTGGACCAGAACTACCGCTCCGGCTCGCGTGCACTGCGCGAGAACACCTTCGGCTACCTGCGTGCGGCCTTCGACGGCGGCAACGGCTTCAAGGCCTCGGTGGCCGCCTACGGGCACCGCATGCAAGGTCGTGGCGATTGGCTGCCCCCCTACCTGGCACAGGTCAGCGATGAGGGTGCGGGCCGCCCCGAATCGGAATACGTCGGTGGCAAGACCGTGTATGGCGGCAGCAACCGCGGCCAGATCTTCTTCGTCAATCCCGATGGCAGTGCCGCCCAGCGCCTGGCCAGTTGCACCCCGCGCCCGGGCTTCACCGCCGAGTATGATCCAAACTGCTACGCCGGCAACGTGCTGGGCGCGCAGTCGTATCGCCACACCCACTACGACAACGACCGCATGGGCGTGACGACCGACGTCGAGTGGCGCCAGACCTTCGGCGCAGTCGACAACACGATCCGTGGCGGCCTGTGGGTGGAGAAGCTGGACCGTTCGGCACGCCGCGACTGGCACCGCCTGCTCAACGTCGGCCAGGACATCGCCTTCGACCATCAGCCGTACTGGGTGCAGTTCGAGGACAAGTACAAGGTCGACGAGCAGATGTACTACGTCGAGGACGTGGCCCGCTTCGGGCCGTTCAGTGCACGCTTGGGCGTGAAGCAGTTCTTCGTCGACCAGTCGCGTCGCCGCGTGATCGGCGCCAGCGAACACGTGACGTCCGATTCCAAGTCCGATCCGCTGCTCTCCACCGGCTTCACCTGGGCGCCGGGCGTGGAAGGCATGGAGCTGTTCGCGGGCTTCTCGCAGAACTTCGCCGCCATTCCCTCCGGCGTGCTTGGCGAGACTGATCCGCAACGCTTCCGCAACGTCGAGCCGGAGACCGCCGACAACATCGAAGTGGGCATGCGCATCAGCCGCTGGCCGCTGACCGCCTCGGTGACCCTTTACAAGATCAAGTTCGACAACCGCATCGTCTACCTGCCGGCAGGTTTCGTCAGTGGCATCGACTATCTCGGCGAGACCGACGGCGTCTACGAGAATTTCGGCGGTGTGGAAAGCAACGGCCTGGAAGCCGCGTTCGGCTACGGCTGGGACAACGGCTGGCGCCTCAACGCCGCCTATACCTACAACCGCTCCAAGTACCTGGGCAGTGGCGATGCCGCGCGATACCCAGCTGGGCATCGTCGATGGCGCCAAGGTGATCGGCCAGCCTGAACAGACCCTGGTGCTGTCGGCCGACTGGCAGGGCGAGAACTGGAACTTCGGCCTGTCCGGCCGTTACCTGGGCACGCGTTATCTCGACGCCGCCAACGTCAACAAGCTGCCCTCGGCCACCGTGTTCAACGCCAACATCGGCTTCGACCTGCAGGGCCTGTCGCCGCGCCTGAAGGGCATGGGCGCCAACCTGGTGGTGAGCAACCTCACCGACAAGCGGTATCTTGCAGGGGTGGATGGCCGCGACAACGCATTCATCGGCGCACCGCGTACCGTCGGCATCTCCTTCCGTGTGGACCTGTGAGTGAACCCGTGACCGATATCGGCCGACGCCGGTTGTTGCAGGCCGGCGCTGCCGCCGGCCTTTCCCCCCTGCTGCCCAGCATCGCCCGGGCTGCAGCGATCGCACCCGCCGCGCAGACGCGCAGCCTGGAAGACCTGCAGCACATCGTGGTGTTCATGCAGGAGAACCGCTCGTTCGACCACTACTTCGGCACGCTGCCGGGGGTACGTGGCTTCGGCGACCGCTTCGTGGCCCCGGCCGCCGCGCTGCAGGCCGGTGACCGCGCGCGCAGCCTGTGGCTGCAACCCGACGCGAGCGGCACGCGCGCGATCGCACCGTTCCCGCTGGATACCGCTGCGCACTTCGGCTACATGCGGGTGGAAGGCACGCCGCACACCTGGCCTGATGCACAGCGTGCCTGGGACCATGGACGCATGGGGCAATGGCCGAAAGCCAAGCAGAACCATTCGATGGGCTATTTCCAGCGCAGCGACCTGCCCTTCCAGTTCGCCCTGGCCGATGCCTTCACGATCTGCGATGCCTACCACTGCGCGATGCAGGCAGGCACCAACCCGAACCGGGTGTTCCTGTGGACCGGCCACAACGATGCACAGGCCCGCGCCGGCGGCCCGGTGATCGCCAATTCGCATGACAACTTCCCCGAACACGGCGGGCATCCGGCGTCGTACCGCTGGACCAGCCATGTCGAGCGCCTGCAGAAGGCCGGCGTGTCCTGGCAGATCTACCAGGACATGGCCGACAACTTCACCGACAACCCGCTGGCCGGCTTCGAGGCGTTCCGTCGGGCGTACAGCGCTGCACCCGGGCATGATCCGCAGCTGCGCGCACGCGGTGTCAGCACGCGTGGCCTGGCACAGCTGCGCCAGGACGTACTCGACGGGCGCCTGCCGCAGGTCAGCTTCATCATCGCCGACGCGGCCGGCAGCGAGCACCCCGGGCCCTCCAGCCCGGCGCAGGGCGCGGCCTATACCGCGCGCGTGCTGGATGCGCTGACTGCCGATCCGGAAGTCTGGAGCCGCACCGCGCTGTTGCTGATGTTCGACGAGAACGACGGCTTCTTCGACCACATGCCTCCGCCGGCTCCTCCTTCACCAGTGGGCACTGGCTGGGCGGGTGCGTCTTCGGTCAGTACCGAAGGCGAGTACCATCGCCATCCTGCGCCGGGTGATGAGAAGTACGACCTCGCCGAACTGCGCGGCCGCCCGTATGGACTGGGCCCGCGCGTGCCGCTGTATGTGATCTCGCCGTGGAGCCGGGGTGGCTGGGTCGATTCGCAGGTGTACGACCATACCTCGGTCATGCGGCTGATCGAACGACGCTTTGGCGTGGCCGCACCGGACATCTCGCCGTGGCGCCGCGCGGTCTGCGGTGACCTGACGGGTGCCTTCGACTTCGCCCAGCGCGATACCCGCCCGTTCGTCCGCAGCCTGCCCGATGTGAGCGCGGTGGCCGCACGTGCCGCTGCCTTGCCAGGGCGTACCGTGCCGGCGCTGCCGGAGGGGCTGAAACCAGCAAAGCAGGAAATCGGCGTACGCCCGGCGCGCGCCCTGCCCTATCGACCACAGGCATCGATCGCTGCGGTGGACGCCTCGGGTGTGGATCTGGCGCTGGCCTGCGAAGGTGCAGCGGCGGTGCTGCATGTCTACGACCGGCTGCGGCTGGATGCGGTGCCACGCCGCTACACGCTGCTGCCGGGTATACCGCTGCGCGAGCGCTGGCCGCTCGATGCGCAGGGCCGCTATGACCTGTGGCTGCTGGGCCCAAACGGCTTCCACCGCCACTTCCAGGGGGCGGCCAAGGATCCTGCCGTGCAGGCTTCAATCGATCGCGCGGATAGCCAATTGCGGCTGCACCTGCGCAACCTGGATGACAGCGCACAGCAGGTGCGTGTGCAGGCGGGCGCCTACGCCGGCCACATGCCCGAGCAGACGGTGGCCCTGCCGGCGCGCGCGGAGACCACGTTGGCGTGGGACGCAACGCCCACCGCAGGCTGGTACGACCTGCACATCGGTGCGGGCGACAGTACCCTGCGCCTGGCCGGCCGCGCCGAGGATGGGCGCCCCGGCACCAGTGACCCGGCGATGGGCAGCGAGCCATTGCGGTTCGAACACGATTGAGCAACCCGGCCGTTGTAGAGTCGAGCCATGCTCGACTGCTTTTCAATCGTGCTTCGATCATTGATCGGAAAAAGCAGTCGAGTATGGCTCGACTCTACAAGGGGGCTGGCCTGATCAGGCCTCCTGCAGCCCCGGCCGGCCGTGTTCCACCGCATAGCGCTTCCAGCTCTGCACCGCGCCATTCGGCTGCATCACGGTGTCCATCGTCTTCATGTCGCCGATCCACGCGTCGCGGGTGACATCGCACAGCACGTAGCCACGCTTGTCGGTGGTCGCCTTCAGATAGGGGCTGTGCGCAAGCTGGTTCCTGGCATACGCGTCCACACCCTGGCCATCGGCGCCGGAAGTGATCGACGTGGCGAGGAACTCGCTGGAGACCACACCCGAGTCACGGTAGTCCTGCACCAGATCGCTGGCATAGTGGCGATGCGCGTCGCCGCAGGCGGTCACCACGTTGCCGAAGCCCACCTTCTGGATGTGGTCAAGCAGGCGCCGGCGGCTGTCCAGGTAGCCCGACCACTGGTCATCGGACGACTGCACCACGCCGTCCTTCTCGCGCATGTAGTTGCCCAGCGCCACCTGGTGGGCGATGGTGTGCCAGCGCGGTGCGGCATCGGCCAGGCCGTCGAACAGCCAGCGCTCCTGCTTCGCCCCCACGATGCTGCGCTCCGGCGATTCCACCTCCTCACGCAGCGCCATGTTCACCTGCTTGCTGCGGTACTGGCGGGTATCGAGCAGGTGCAGATCCATCAGCGTGCCGTAGCGTGCGCGCCGGTACATCTGCATGTGGCCATTGCGAGGGAATGCCGAACGGCGCAGTGGCATGTTCTCGTAGTAGGCCTGGAACGCCTGTGCGCGGCGCAGCAGGAACACTTCGCTGGGCGTATCGTCCTGGTCTTCGGCACCGGCCCAGTTGTTGTCCACCTCATGGTCATCGAAGGTGACGAACCAGGGTGCCGACGCATGCGCGGCCTGCAGGTCGGCATCGCTCTTGTACTGGGCGTAGCGGCGGCGGTAATCGTCCAGCGTGTAGGTCTGCGGCCCGACATGATTCCGCAGGTTGGTGAACGGCTGGCCGTTCATCTTCCGCAAGCCCGGCTGGCTTTCGCCTTCGTAGATGTAATCACCGTAGTGGAAGACGAAATCCAGCGGCTCCTCGGCAATACGCCGCCACGCGGTGTAGTGGCCTTCTTCGTAGTGCTGGCAACCGGCCACCGCAAAACGCACGCGATCCACCACGGCCGTGGCTGCGGGCAGCGTGCGGGTGCAACCGACCGCACTGGCGTGGCCGCCGATGGTGAAGCGGTACCAGTAGGGCCGTCCAGGCGCCAACCCGTCCAGCTCCACGTGCACGGCGTGCCCAAGCTCGGGATGCGCCATTGCCGAGCCCTGGCGTACCACCTTGCGCATGCCATCGTCTGCTGCCAGTTGCCATTCGACCACCATCGGCCGGGTCGGCATGCCGCCGCCGAACACCAGTGGCTCAGTTGCCAGCCGTGTCCACAGCACCATGCCATCGGCCGAGGGATCACCCGAGGCCACGCCCAGGGTGAAGGGTGTGCTGGCGAAGCGCGGCTTGGCCAGCAGGTTGCGCGGGTTCAGCGCGGTGGCATCGGCCTGCGCGGCCAGCGCGTGTGCGGTGCCCATCCAGGCGCCGGCGGCAGAGAGGCCGGCCAGGGCCAGGAATCGCCTGCGATTGATCGTATCCACGGCTGTGCCCTCAGTTGTAGATGATGTGGAAGTAGAAGAAGCGGCCGTAGTCGTCGATCTCGGTACGGAAGCGCCCGTTCGGGCCGGTGCTGTAGGTCGGCTGGGTGTTGAACAGGTTCTTGGCCTCGTACTTCAGCGTCACGTGCCTGCTGACCTTGTGGCTGAAGCCCATGTTGAAGGTCATGTAAGGGTCGTAGTGCGAATCCAGCCACTGGGTGTCGCCGAAGTCGACCAGCATGCGGCTGCGGTAGGTGCCGGACAGGCGCAGCTGCGCGCTCTTCCACGGCATGCGCCAGATCACCGAACCGTTGAGCGACCAGTCCGGCTGGTACAGCAGCCGGTCCAGGCGGCGCTCGGTGCCATCACTGATGCGGTAGTTGGTCTGGCCTTCCAGCCGCGTGGCGTTGAAGTACATGTCGAAACGCTGGCGGCCCCACTGCAGGTTGCGGTTGGCCACCGCGAACTCGACACCGCGCAGCGTGGACTCATCGGTGTTCATCGGCTGAGTCACCCGGTAGCGGGTATCACCCACGTTCTCGAAGGTGGTCAGGGTGTAGATGTCGTCCTTGATCACCTTGTCGAACAGCGCCACCGAGACCAGGCCGTTGTTGCCGTTGAAATACAGGTCCCACGCCAGGTCGATATTGGTGGAACGGCGCGGCTGCAGGTTGGCATTGCCCTGCTTGATGCTGCAGAAGCCCCTGCCCTCCTCGTCATCGCCGCAACTGGTGCTGGTGGCCTGGGCGATGTTGCTCGGCGTCGGCCGGCCCAGCGTTCGGCTGGCGGAGAAGCGCAGGCGCTGGTTCTCGGTAAGCTTGAAGGTTGCATTCAAGGAGGGCAGCAGATTGTTGTAGCCACCGCTCGTGTTGCGGAAGGCGGAGGTATAGGTAGTGCCGCCATCATCGCTGAACGGGCTGTAGGCATCGAAGCGGGTGTGGTCGTAACGCAGGCCGCCGATCAGCAGCAGCCGGTCCCAGGCGTAGTGCGCGGATACATAGGCATTGGTGATGTCCTCCACGTACTTGTAGTCACTGGTGACGTTGGCATTCGGATACGCCGCATTGTTGTTGCCCAGTTTTGGCAGCAGTTCCTCGTTCCACTTGCGGTTGTCGATCAGCGGAAAGCCCGGCACGCTGCCCAGCAGCGTCGAACCCGGGTACAGGTAATCGTTGAGCGTGGCACTGCTCTTGAAATAGTCGAAGTCGATGTCCTGCCAGATCTTCAGATGGCGGTACTCGGCACCGGCGGCCAGGCCGAAACCTCTCGCATCGGCATCGATGTTGTAGCTGAAGTCGGCGCGCAGGTTGTCGATGCTCTCCTTGGCATCGCGCGGGGAGACGTAGGCCTGCGCCGGATTGAGCTTGAATGCGGAACTGGTCAGCAGGCTGGAATCGGAAACGGCCACCGCGTTGGGGAAGCCGTGGCTGTCATTCTCGTAATCGACGAACAGATTGCTTGGGTAGGCGCGCACCCCCCAGTAAACCTGGTTGTTGTGGAAGGTCTCTTCGGTATGGCCACCGCGCAGGGTCAGCTGCGATCGATCACCGATATCCCAGTTGAAGCTGGCGATGGCACCGCGGTTGTTGCGGTCCCAACGGTCGTGCCGGTTCTTGATGTAGATGCTGTTGATCTGGGTGGTGCCGCTGTCTTCGGTCTGGTTGCGGATCGGAAACTTGGCGTTGCCGTACAGATCGGTCTTGTTCATCGTCGAGTTCTCGTAGAACCGGTACGAGTACAGCAGCAGCGATGCGTAGAACGGATCATCCGAGGGCTTCCACTCAAGCTTGGCGGAGCCACCGAAGTTGGTGATGAAGTTGGTATAGGTGCCGGTGCTGAAGTTGCCAGGCGCACGCAACCCGTTCCAGCCCTTGGCCTCGTCCGGACCCGTGGTACCGTCGGTGAGGTATTTGCCAGCGTCGTTGTAGTAGTAGTTCGACTCCACCCAGCGCTTGACGCTGTTGCGCGAACGCTGCTCATAGCGTGCCACTGCAACGATGCCGAACGACTGGTCGACGCCGAACTGGTTGGAGAACACCATCTTGGCGCTCTTGCCGAAGTGGCCCAGGGTCTCGTGGTTGCCGCCAGCGCTGCGCTCGACGTTGGTCTCGGCGGTGGAATAGATGCCTGCCACATCGGCAAACACGTACTTGCCGGACCGATCGAAGGCGCTGCGGCTGATGATGTCGATCACGCCGCCGATCGCATCCGGGGCCTGCTCGGCACTGAAACTCTTGTAGATGTCGGTACGGGTGCCGATGTCGCTGGGAATCAGCTGCAGGTTGTTCATGCGCTCGCCGGAGCCACTGCCTCCCACGCTGGCAATCGCGATGCCATCGATGGTGGTGTAGTTGAGGTTGGCCTGTACGCCGCGCACGGTCACGTAACGTGGCTCACCGGCATCCTCCACCGCACTCAGGCCTGGCGCGGCCATCAGGCTTTCGGCCAGGGTCTCGTCGCCGTAGCTGTCCATCTCGTCATACACCACCGAATCCTTGATCACCGGCGACGACTTCTTCTGGTCGATGACCTCATGTGCGGCAATCACCTTCACCGTGTCCAGGGTCGGCGCCACCATCGCCTCGGCCTCGCGCGGCTTCGGCGGGGCCGGCTTCGGCGCGTTGCGTACGGGTGCCGGATCGATTGCGATGACATTGCCATCCACCACGGTGTAGCCCAGGCCGGTACCGGCCAGCAGTGCATCCAGCGCCTGCTTGACGGTGGCACCGCGCGGCACCGCACCGGCCATGCGGGCATCACCGCCGGCCGAGTACAGGAACTGCACCCCGGAACTGCGCGACAACTGCTCCAGCGCACGCGCCAACGGCTGCGCCTCGATCGGCGCCGAAACGCGGGCCTCGAGACCATCGGTAGTGGCCGCAGCCGCCGACGGCACGCTGCAGGGAGACAGGGCGAGGATGATCGACAGGTAGAGCGTGTTGCGCATCACGGGTCCTTGGAAGAGAGAAGGCAGCAGGTGCCGCTGCGCGGATCGGCAGCGGCTTCTCCCAAGTAAGAGCCCGCATCCACTGAAGTGGAGAACGCGGATTCGATGAATTTTTTCTGACAGTCCACGACCACACGGGCCTCAGCGGCTGCCAACCCGCACGGTGTCGCCTTCGCGCCTCACCACAAAGCGCGGGTCGCGTTCGAGGAAGGCCTGCAGCGCACCGATGCGATGCGCATCGAGGCTGCCCGACAACCGTGCCGATGCCGCACCTTCGTCCAGCACGCGCACCTGCACCTGGTTGTGCCGGTTGAAGGCAGCGGCCACCTCGTCCAGCCGCTCATCCAGGAAGGACACTTTGCGCCGCTGCCAGTCCAGCAGCATCGACAACGGTACATCCAGCGACTCCACCGCATGGCTGCGCGCGTCGACCTGCACCACCCGGCCTTCGCCCAGTTGCGCAAGGCGCCGGGCGTCCGCGCCCTGGCTCCATACCTCCACCTCGCCGGAAACCACGCCGATGCGCGTGCCCTGCAACCGTCGGGACACATCGAACACCGTGCCGATATCGCGGATCTGCAAGCCGTTCACCTGCACCTCGAACGGCCGTCGGTCACCGGCGATATCGAACGTGGCCTCACCCTGCAGCAACTCCACCTTGCGGCTGAACCAGCCCATGCGTACCCGCAGGCGGCTGTCCGCGTTGAGCCGCACCTGGGTCTGGTCGGGCAGCACCAGGTCGCGAAGTTCACCCTGTCCGGCACTGTACAGCTGCCCGGTAGGCATCACCTGCGGAACCAGGCCCACGCCGAGCAGGGCGATACAGGCTGCGGCGGCCATCACCCACCAGCGCGCACGACCGCGACGCGGCACAGCGCGCGGCGGTGCGTGCACGCTGGCGAACAGCGGCACCACCTTGGCGGCGACCTGCCGTGGCGGTACCAGCGCCTCTTCAGGCAACGGTGATTGCAGCGCCTCACCCACCTGCCGGTGCAACGCGAGGGCGTGCATGTAGGCGCGCACGTGCTCCGGCGAGTGCTTCATCCAGCCCAGGAACGCAACCCGCTCGGCCTCGCCCAGTGTTCCGTCGCGATTGCGCAGGAACCAGTCCATGGCCTCGCAGGCGATCGTGTCGTCGACTACGGGCGATGAGGTCCGGTTCATGTGTGCTCCCTGGCGCCCAGCGCCTTCCTGCAGGCCTCCAGCCCCTTGCCGATGTGCTTGCGCACCATGTGCACCGACACCTGCAGCTGCTGACTGATGGCCGGGCAATCCAGCCCGTCGCGGTAGTGCAGCTCCATCACCCGCCGCGTGGTTGCCGGCAGTCGTGCGATGGTGCTGCGGATATCATTCCAGCGCTGCGCACGCTCGAATTCACCTTCGATGTCTTCTTCGCTTTTCAGCACTTCGGCCAGCAGATCGACGTCTTCCAGCGGCGGCAGCGACGACCGCGCACGCGCATGCTCGCGCGCGAGGTTGGCCGCCACGGTGAACAGGTAGGCTTCCGGGTTCTCGACCGCACCGGCATCTTCGCCGGTGCTGCGCAGCAGGCGCAGGTAGACCTCCTGCGCCAGGTCTTCGGCATCCTCGCTGGCCGAACCGCGACGCAGGAAGAAGCCACGCAGCAGCCGGCGCCGCAGCGCGTAGCTCTTCTCCCAGATCCTCACGCTGTTCACGGCCGGCCAACCACCCCGAGGCTGGAAAGCCCCGCAGGGTGACCGCCATCGATGACAGTGGCGTTTCAACGACCGGCGGGCAGCCGCTGGAGTGCCGCCCCTGCAATGTCCCGGCGGCCGTCGTTTACCGGAACCCGCCCAACGCCTGGCGCGCTGGTTGCCCATCGTCGCCTGGTGCCTGCTGGGCGTCGGCGTGGCGATCATCCCGGTGTTCCTGCCGGGGCTGTCCCCGGCCTGATCAGCGGCCGCGCCCAGCGCATCGGCCCATGATACGGTGCGCGGCACCAACCCTTGCTTGCCAGAGACCCAAGCCCCGCCCACCTACCGAAGCGTGGGGGGCAGGCCTACGCTTGTCTTCTCGGTGGCCGCCACGGTCGCCCTTCGCGTCACTGCCCCCGCCGTTGCGACCCCGCTCCAGTGCCGTGCGCCCTGCCGGTGTTGTCGCCCAGGCAGACGTCCGACCGGCGCCCTCTGGAGACAGCCATGAACCAAGCCCTCATTCCCTTCGATACCGATCCACTGGAAACCCAGGAGTGGCGTGAATCGCTGGAGGCGGTGATGCAGGCCGGCGGCCGGCCGCGCGCGCACTACCTGATCGACCAGCTGAGCGATCTGGACGCCCGGCAGCACGGCGACCTGCATACCCGTGCCTGGACCGCCTACGTCAACACCATCCCGCCCGAGCGCCAGCCGACCTACCCGGGTGACCTGGCCATCGAGCGCCGCCTGAACGCGATGATCCGCTGGAACGCGATGGTGATGGTGCTGCGTGCCGGCAAGCACTCCAACGTCGGCGGCCACATCGCCACCTACCAGTCGGCGGCTGTGCTGTACGACGTGGGCTTCGATCATTTCTTCCGTGGCCGTACTGACACCTTCGACGGCGACATGATCTACATCCAGGGCCACTCCGCGCCGGGGATCTACGGCCGCGCGTACGTGGAAGGCCGCATCGATCCAGCGCGCATGGACAACTTCCGCCGCGAAGCCGGCCGCGAAGGCCTGTCCTCGTATCCGCACCCGCGATTGATGCCGGAGTTCTGGCAGTTCCCCACCGTGTCGATGGGGCTGGGCCCGCTGACCGCCGCCTACCAGGCGCGCTACATGCGTTACCTGGAGTACCGCGGCCTGAAACAACACCAGGGCCGCAAGGTCTGGGCCTTCCTCGGCGACGGCGAAATGGACCAGCCCGAATCGCTGGCGGCAATTTCCCTGGCCGGCCGCGAGCGGCTGGACAACATCGTGTTCGTCGTCAACTGCAACCTGCAGCGCCTGGACGGTCCGGTACGCGGCAACGCCAAGGTCATCCAGGAACTGGAAGGCACCTTCCGCGCGGCCGGCTGGAACGTGATCAAGCTGATCTGGGGCAGTGGCTGGGACGACCTGCTGGCCCGCGACCACGGCGGCCTGCTGCGCCAGCGCATGATGGAGTGCGTGGACGGCGACTACCAGACCTTCAAGTCGCAGAGCGGCGCCTACGTGCGCGAACACTTCTTCGGCCGTTACCCCGAGCTGCTGGCGCTGGTCGCGCACATGAGCGACGACGACATCTGGGCGCTGGCACGTGGTGGCCACGATCCGCAGAAGGTGTACGCCGCCTACCAGCAGGCGGTGAACACCCGCGGCCGGCCGACAGTGATCCTGGCCAAGACGGTCAAGGGCTTCGGCATGGGCGAGGCCGGCGAAGGCCAGAACATCAACCACCAGCTGAAGAAGATGAGCGCCGACGCGGTGCGTGCCTTCCGTGACCGCTTCAACCTGCCGGTCAGCGACGACCAGCTGGAGGAGATGCCCTACCTGCGCGCGGAACCGGGCAGCGCCGAGGCGGCTTACTTCGCCGAGCGCCGCCGCATCCAGGGTGGGCAGTTGCCAGCGCGCCTGGCCAAGGTCGATCCCCTGCCGCTGCCACCATTGTCGATCTTCAACACCCCGCTGCAGGGCAGTGGCGATCGCGGCCAGTCCACCACCATGGGCTTCGTGCGCATCCTCACCAGCCTGTTGAAGGACCCGGAACTGGGCAAGCTGGTGATTCCGATCGTGCCCGATGAATCGCGCACCTTCGGCATGGAAGGCCTGTTCCGCCAGATCGGCATCCACTCCTACCTGGGCCAGCTGTACACCCCGCAGGATGCCGGCCAGCTGAGCTATTACAAGGAAGCCAAGGACGGTCAGATCCTGCAGGAAGGCATCAACGAATCCGGTGCGATCTGTTCATGGATCGCCGCCGGCACCGCCTACAGCAACCACGGCCTGGCGACGATTCCGTTCTACATCTTCTATTCGATGTTCGGCCTGCAGCGCGTCGGTGACCTGGCCTGGGCCGCTGCCGATGCGCGTACCCGCGGCTTCCTGCTCGGTGCCACGTCGGGCCGCACCACGCTGATGGGCGAAGGCCTGCAGCACGATGATGGCCACAGCCATGTGCTGTCGTCGGTGATTCCGAGCTGCGTGTCCTACGACCCGACCTACAACTACGAGCTGGCGGTGATCATCCATGACGGCCTGCGCCGCATGTATGTCGACCAGGAAGACATCTACTACTACATCACCGTGCTCAACGAGAACTACCCACAGCCGGCACTGCCCGAAGGCGCCGAGGCCGGCATCCTGAAGGGCCTCTACCTGCTGCGTCCGGCAGCCGCCGATGCCGCCTCGCAGCCACGCGTGCAGCTGATGGGCAGCGGCTCGATCCTGCGCGAAGTGGAAGCCGCGGCAGAACTGCTGCAGCAGGACTTCGGCATCGCCAGCGATGTGTGGAGCGCGACCAGCCTGACCGAACTGCGCCGCGACGGCCTGGCCGCCGAACGCTGGAACCTGCTGCACCCGGCCGAGGAACCGCGCGTACCCTACGTGCAGCAGTGCCTGCAGAGCCATGAAGGCCCGGTGGTGGTGGCCACCGACTACATGAAGATCGTCGGCGACCAGATCCGTCCCTTCATCAACGACCGTCGCTTCACCGCACTCGGCACCGATGGCTTCGGCCGTTCCGACACGCGTGAGTCGCTGCGCACGTTCTTCGAAGTGGATCGCCACTTCATCGTGCTGGCAGCCCTGAAGTCGCTGGCCGACGAAGGCCGCATCGAGCGCTCGCGGATGCAGGAGGCCATCGACACGTATGGCATCGACACCGGCAAGCGCGACCCGGCGACGGTGTAAGGTGCCGGTGCCATGCCCGCGGAGTTCCTCCCCGTGGGCATGGCGCAGGCGGCGCCGCTACGGTATCCGCTTGAACAGGTTGGTCTGCAGGATCGGCGTACCGTCGTGACCGTAGAACGCCTTGGTCTCGGTCATCGTCGTACGGTCGGCCGCCACGGTATAGATGCGGGTGGAGGCGGGCGTGCCATGGTCCACCAGCTGCATCACCAGGGTGTTCGGCGCCGGCAGTTTCAGGTTGGCCTTGTCCGCGCCGTAGGTGCCGGACAAGGGCCCCGGCGTACCATCGAGCGCCAGCGTGCCATCGGATTTCATGGTCTTGCCGTCGTGCAGGACGATGTCCACGTGTGAACTCCAACGACCCGCACCGGCGTCCTTGAACTCCAGCACCACCTGCTTCGGGCGCTGCGCTTCGGGTAGCGCAGACGTGGCGATATCCAGCGACCAGCGCCCCAGCAGCGGGGAAGGCGACGCTTCCACTGCGAGCGCCGGAACGGCGGGTAGCGAAAGCGCAGACAACAACACAGCGGACAACAGTTTCATACGTTGCTCCGTTCCAGTGAAGAAAGCGCTGCGTAACGCGTGGTGGGGGGCAGCAGGGCGAATGCTGCACGCCTGCGGCAGGGGGTGCAAGCCACTCGCTGAATGCCTGACCACCCGTCATGTCAGGACCATGTCACACAGGGGTAGTAGAACGATCCAGCATCTCCGGCTCTTCCCCCCAGTACACGGCGTTGAACGCGCAGCCCTCGCCACGGCACCTCTATGCCGCCGGCCACTTTGCCCGCACCCTGGTCTGGTCGTTCGTGGATCTGGTGCTGGGCTACTACCTGCACGCCCGGCTGGGGCTGTCGGCGGCCCACACCGGCCAGCTGCTGGCCATTTCATTGGCCTACAGCAGCCTGCTCGATATGCTGCTGGCCGCCGTATTCAGCCGCCTGCGCAACCAGCAGCGCGTGGCCCTGCGCCTGCAGCTCATCGGCGGGCTCGGCACGGCCGCCAGCGCCTGCCTGTTGTTCAGCCCGGGCAACGCGGCCGAACCTGCCTTCCTGCCATTACTGGTCGCATCGTTGCTGTTCCGTAGCTGCTATGCGGTCTACGACGTGGCGCAGAATGCGTTGACTTCGTTGCTGCCCCGTGACGAGGACGAGGCCATGCGCTATGTCTCCACGCGCGCCGTGGTGGTACCCATTTCCAAGCTGTGCATTGCCGCGGCGCTGTTCGGCGTGGTCGGTGCGCCTGCGTCCCAGGGCAGTGGCAACGCGTTGCTGATCTGCATGATCATCGGCGTGCTGATCGCGGCCGCTGCGCTTCCCCTGGCCTGCGTCGCAACGCCCCCACGACCCTCCGCAACCAGGACGTCCGCTGCTGTTGCCCTGCCCCTGCCAGCGCTGCTGCCTGTTCTGCTGGCCGCAGCGGCAGAGACGGCGCTGGTAGGCCTGGCCGGGCGTCTGTTCCCCTTTGCCGAACACGGGGCAGCACTGACCTTCGCGATGGTGGCGGGCATGGTGGTTACCCCCTGGCTCTGCCTGCGCCTGCGTTCAATGCTGCACAGCGAGACCGGGATGCTTGCGCTGATGTCGGTGCTGGCCGTCGCCACCGTTGTCGTGTACGTGGCCATCCCCTCTCCCCCCATAGCGATTGCATGTGCCGCCATCCACGGGACGGCGGTGGCCAGCGTCGGCCTGGTGCTGTGGCGACGCACCGCGCTGATCGCCCGTCGCCATGCCATCCATAGCGGACGCGACGATGACCTAAGCTGTTTTGCACTGCTCACCGGAACCATGAAGCTATCCATCGCGGCCTCTTCGTTGCTGCTGGGCGAAGTGCTGCCCGGTGTACAGGCGGGCGATCCGGGCACCGCGGCCGCTCTGGTCTCGCTGGTCGCCGCCGGCAGCCTGCTTTCGCTGGCCGCATTGGCCTGGCCCATCCCGGCAGCACGCACCGAGGGCCTGCGCCCGTGAGTCTGGCCCCGACATCGCGGTTGCGCCGCAAGCCGCTGATCGCACTGGAGGCCGACCACAAGCGCATCATCTGGCTGTTGCGCACGATGGGCGCGGTTCCCCGCATCACCATCGCCCACCAGCTGGGCATGCACAACGGCGCGCTGACACGCCTGGCGCGGGAACTGCTGATGCTGGAAGTGATCGAGGAACAAGGACAACTGTGCGATGGCCAGCGCGGCCGTCCCTCGGTGCCACTGGCGCTGTCCGGTCGGGGCGGCTATGCCGCCGGTGCCACGGTGCATCCGGGTTGGCTGGAGATCGCACTGGTGGATTTCGCCGGCCAGGTCATCGCCCGTGATGCCACCGCCTTCGACAGCGCGGATCCTCGCGATTTCGTCCATTGCGTGGACCAGCGCCTGCGCAGCCTCACCAGCAGCACCGGACTGATGCGCGCGCGCTTTCTGGGCCTGGGTGTAGCCGTTCCCGGGCCCGTGGTCGAAACCGGTCCGGCACGCCGGCACGCGGTGGACTGGCTGCATGGCTGGCGCGATATCGACAACGACCAGTTCTTCGAAGACTACTTCGGCTTTCCGGTCTGGGTGGAGAACGATGCAACCTTGGCGGCGCTGGCGGAGTACTACGACAGCGGGCTGATCCGCGACTGCGCTTCGGCGCTGCTGCTGTATGTCGGTCACGGCGTGGGCGGTGGCGTGATCCATCGGCGTGATGTGATGCGCGGTGAATTCGGCAATGCCGGCGACATCGGTCGCCTGTTCCGTATGGACGCACCGCGCCCGTCGGGCATCGACCTGCTGGCCACGTTGCGCGAGGCCGGCGCCGGAATTCCTTCGCTGTTCGAGCTGGAGGCCTGCGTGGACACCCATGCCGGCATCATCAGTGCCTGGGCCGAGCGCGCGGGCAACCAGCTGGGCGCAGCGGCCAATACCGGCGTGGCGTGGCTCGATCCGGGCGCTGTGATCCTGTCCGGTTCACTGCCCCGCCAGGTACTGGAAGCGTTGGGGCAACACCTGCAGCAGCCCGCACGCTGGAGCAGTGCGCTGGACAGCCTGCGCCTGCCGCAGGTGCATGTGTCACGGCTGGGAGGATCCGCAGTATCGGTGGGCGCAGCGCTGCTGCCGATCCACCAGCTGGGCGCCGATGCCAGCGTTTAATTGTTTATTTCCGCCGAAGTAAACAATTCCGTCATCGCCCGGACCTACCGTGCAGCGGTCCCCCTTCCCTGCATGGCCGCCCTCCAATGAACATCAGCCCCCTGGTCCTGGGAATCTCCCTGGCCTTGATATCCCTGCACGGCACCGTTTCTGCGCAGGACGCCCCGGTCCCGAACAAGGACAGCGCCGACGCCGCAACGCTGGATGCGGTGGTGGTCACCGGTGCGGCACGCACCCAGCGTCGCTTCGATGCGTCCTTCGCCGTCAATTCACTCAGCCGCGAAGACGTGCAGAAGCTCGCACCGAAAAGCTATGCCGACCTGCTCGGCTCAGTGCCCGGTATCCATGTCGAGGCCACCGGCGGCGAGGTGCAGAACATCACCCGGCTGCGCGGCATTCCCACCGATCGTGGCTTCATCGCCTTCCAGCAGGACGGCCTGCCCCTCTACCACGAGCTGGATGGCCACTTCTTCAACTCCGGCGACGGCATGAACCGGTTCGACGTGATGAACCAGCGGGTGGAGATCGTACGTGGTGGCCCGGCGCCGATCTATGCAAGCAGTGGCGGCGCCATCGTCAACAACATCCTGGCCGAGGGCTCCGAAGAGACCCACGGCAAGGCCCAGCTGACCGTCGGTGACACCGGGCTGTACCGCGGCGAGATGTACCAGTCCGGCGCCCTCGGCAAGGACACCTTCTACGCGGTCGGTGGATTCCTGCGCCAGCACGATGGCTACCGCGACAACGGCTTCCCGAACGACAAGGGCGGCCAGATACGCGGCAACATCAAGCACTACTTCGACGACACCAGCTGGTTCAAGGTCAGCGGTACCTTCGTCGATGACCACAATACGTTCTACCTGCCGATCCCGGTCGCCGATCCGCGCAATCCCAGCGTTCCGCTGGACCCGTACATCGACTACTTCGACGGTACGCTGAACTCGCCGTCGCTGCGCAGTGTCAACCTGAAGTACCTCGATGGCGGCGGCGTCCTGCAGGGCATGAACCGCGACCTGGCCGATGGCCGCCACATGCGCTTCGGCAACATCGGCTTCCAGTACGAAAACACTGCCAGCGATTGGACGATCTCGCTGAAAACCGGCTACACCAAGGGTCGCAACACCTTCGACGCACTGTACTCGACCACCAACCCGGTCGACGCACGCACCTTCGCCAACGGCTATCTGGGTGCGGCCCGTACCGCCTTCGGTGCCGGCGTCGCGCGGATGGGCTACGCCCTGGCCGGCAGCAACGGGGCGAGCGCCTACGATCCCTATGCCGACTCCGGCCTGGTGATCTCGGCCCAGTACCGGGCCGCAGATTCGGATTTCTACTCCGGCCAGGCCGACTTCAGTGCGACGCGGTTGTTTGAAACGGCCTGGGGCAGCCACGATCTGAACATCGGCGCATACACAGCCTTCTTCGGCACCACGGCCTTCAGCCTGTACCAGGACATGCTGATGGAGATGCGCGGCAAGCCACGCCTACTGGATCTGGTGGCCTACGGCAACGATGGCACCCCGCTGGGTTATGTGACCGACAAGGGCACGCTGCGTTACACCACCACCTTGAATCGCGGCAAGGTCGATGCCCGCATGTTCGCGGTGTATGCCAATGACACATGGGCACTGACGGACCGCTTCAAGCTCGACGCTGGTATCCGCCATGAACGCTATCGCTATGAAGGCTACGCAGAGCAGACCGCGCAGGTCGACCTCGGCGACCGCAGCACACTGGCCGACGACACCACGCGCCGGTTCACCGGCGTCGTCCAGAACCATCGCCTGGATCCGTCCGCGACCAACTGGACCGTGGGTGCGAATTTCGATTTCACCCCTTCGGTGGGCGCCTACGCCCGCGTCTCGCACATGGAGATCGTTCCCAACTCGTCAGTGGCACGCTCGATCGATCCCACCATCGTGCAGACCCAGCTGGACCAGTACGAGCTGGGCCTGAAGGCCGGATTCGGCCGGTCCTACCTGTACCTGACCGCGTTCTATACGAAGTTCGACCCGCTCAACGCCTCGTTCGTAGCGTTCAACCCGACCACCGGCCGCAATGACCAGTCGGTGCCGTTCATCGGTACCGCCGTCTCCAAGGGCATCGAACTGGATGGGCTGTTCCGACCGCTGGACTGGTTCAGCATTGCCGGCTCGATCACGGTCAGCGATCCGCAGTACGACAGCCTGCAGAACGATTCCGGTGCCGATCCGGCTGCCGTCAACGGCAAGCAGATCGTTCGCGAGCCCAAGCTCTACGGCAACCTCCGCCCGACCTTCAGCTTCCAGCACGGCCAGGACCAGTTCGAGACCTGGCTGCGTTATGACGTGGTCGGCAAATCCTATGTTGATCTGTTCAACCAGACGGCGCTGCCTGCCTACCAGACCCTGGGCCTGGGCGTTTCATGGAAGCGCGGCAACTGGGGGGCACAGCTGGTAGGCGACAACCTGACCAATGAAAAGGGACTCACCGAGGGCAACACCCGCACCGATGCCCTGGCCGGACAGGGTTCGGCCGAGGCAATCTATGGACGGCCGCTGTTTGGCCGCAACGTCCGCCTGATGGTGAGCAGGAGCTGGTGATGCATCGACGATTTGCCTTGTCCATCGCCCTGCTTGCCACGGCAGCGCTGCCATTTGCGGCGGCGGCCGACGACCGCGACAGCGCCGCGCTGGCCGCACGCCTGTTCCCGACCCTCACGCAGTTGACGCCCGATATGCTGCCCGACGATGCGCGTGCCCTCCTGGCCGAACGCATGCAGCAGCTGGCCGACTGCCGGACCGCCACCTGCACGCTCGCGTCCGCACGCTGGACGCCCGCGCAGGCAGGCCTGTTGACCGCTGCGGTGCCCGCGCACGCCGAGGCCATCGAACGGGAGCTGGCGGGCCTCAACAACATTCTCTCCGTCTATGGCCAGGGCCAGCCGCCCCGCTACGACGCCATCGACGGCCCGATCGGCGCAGCGGGCAGCACGCGACTGGCCGGCGACGTCGCCATAGCCATGCAGATGAGCGAGGTGGACGCCAGCGCCGCCTACGCCGTATTCGATCGCAGCATCGCGGTGGCGGTAGGCCTGCTCGATGCCAATGACCGCCTCGATGCGATCCGTTTCGAGCCCATCAGCGCGGGGATGAACGCCGCGCCGTTTGCGCGTGCGCGGCAGCTCGATTGGAATGCGCATCCGTACACCGCGATCATCGTGCTGGGCCAGGGACCGGATGAACTGACCACCCCGCTCAGCGCCGGCAGCAAGCTGCGCCTGAAGGCGGCCGCGCAGCGCTACGCGGCAGGTGATGCGCCCTTCCTCATCGTCTCCGGTGGTGCGGTACATCCGCGCGGCACCCGCAACGTCGAAGCGGTGCAGATGCGCGAAGCGCTGATCGCGCGCTTCGGCATTCCCGGAGATGCGATCATCATCGAACCGTATGCCCGCCACACCACCACCAACCTGCGCAATGCAGCCCGGCTGCTGGCGGCCCTGCAGGCACCGCCGCGGCAACCGGCACTGGTGGTGAGCAGTCCGTCGCATATCGATTCGGTCGCCAGCAGCGGGTTCAGTGACCGCAACCGCCATGAACTGGGTTACGTTCCGGGCAAGGTCGGTTCACGCGTTTCGCCCTACGCGATCCCGTTCGTGCCGGCTCCCGAATCGCTGCGCATCGATCCGATGGATCCGCTGGATCCCTGAACCGCGCGACGGCATCTTCAGTAACCCACCTTCAGCGTGAACATCACGTTTCGCGGTGCCCCGTACCAGCCCTGGTTGTAGAAGCCGATCTGCGAGTAGTAGTTGCGGTCAAACAGGTTGTCGATGTTGACCGCCGCCGACACATTGGAACTGAACTGGTAGCGCGCCATCAGGTTCACCAGAGCGTAGCTGGGCTGCTGCACCGGCACCCGGCGATTTCCGAGCGCGGTGGCGGTCTGGTACATGCGGTTCTGCCAGTCCACGCCACCGCCGATCGTCAGCCGGTCCCAGGTACCCGGCAGCCGCCAGGTAGTGAACAGCTTGAACAGGCTGCGCGGCTTGGCGGTATTGATCGCATGGCCCTGCGCGTCCTGCGCGATGAAGGTGGTGAAGCTGGTGCCCAGGCTCCAGCCCGGCAGTGGTTCGCCGGCCAGTTCCAGTTCCAGGCCGTCAACGGTTGCGCCCTTCACCGCGCGGTAGGCCGCCTGCGTGCTGCCTTCGACCAGGCCACCGGTGGCCTCGGCGAGGTTGTCCTGCTGGGTGCGGAACAGCGCTGCCGATGCATTCAAGCGTTCCTGCAGCCAGCTGCCCTTGAGGCCCAGCTCATAGCTGCGGCCGCTGACCGGGTCGAGGATCTGCCCGGATTCATTGCGGTTGTTCTGCGGCTTGAAGATACCGGTGTAGCTGGCGTACACGCTGCTGTAGCCGTTGAGGTCCCAGACCACGCCTGCATACGGTACGAACTCGTTGCGGTAGCGGTACTTCCGCTTGGCGCCGAAGTAGACCTGATCGGTCTCCCTGTTGCTCAGGCGGGCACCGACGATCACGTGCAGCGGATCGGCCAGCGACAAGCGCGCCACCGCGTAGGCACCGCTCTGATGGTTGTCCAGGTCATCGGCCTGGGTCTTGCTGCTGGCCCACGTCGGCTCCGGCGTGCCCGGCCCGTGCCAGTCCAGATAGCTGGCCAACGGCGGCAGCGGCGCCAGCGCGCGGTACTGGCCGAGCGCGATCTCGTCACGCGAACGCGACCAGCCGATGGACGCCGTGTGCTGGCGGCCGAACAGCTGGAACGGACCGGTCAGGCTGGCGCTGATCGCTTCGCGGCGCACCGGACCGTCGTAGCGGGTGAAGCTGTTGCCAGTGGGCATCGCCCCGGTCACCGGATCGGGATAGCCGCCCCGGTAGAGATGCTTCATCTCCATGTCGGTATGCGAGCGGCTGTAGGACACGCGTGCCTGCCAGTCGTTACCGAAGCGATGGTTGAAGTCGAAGAAGCCGTTGCGGGTATCGGTGGTCATCCGTGCCCACGGCGCGGTGGCCGATACCGAGCGGTCGAAGCGGGTACGCGTGCCGTCGGCGTTGAACAGCGCGAAGCCGCTGCCGAAGCCACGGTTGTCGCTGCCCTGGTAGGAGATACCGGCGATCAATCCGGTGTCCTCGCCCAGATCCACACTGACCACGCCGTAGAGTGTCCTTGCGGTGCTGTCCAGGCCAGCGGTGTAGCTGTCACCCTCTGCGTGCGCGGCCACCAGGCGACCACGCACGCGTCCTTCCCGGCTCAACGGGCTGGATACATCCGCCCACGCGCGCCGTGCGTCCCAGCTGCCGAGGCTGATGCCACCACTGGCAGCGAACTCGCGCAGCGGGCGCTTGCGCACATAGTTCACCGCCGCCGAGGGATTGCCGGCGCCGGTCATCAGGCCATTGGCACCGCGCACGATCTCGATGCGGTCGTACACCACCATGTCCAGATTGTTCTCGCCGAAGTTCCATGGCGACAACACCGGCATCACCACGCCATCGAACTGGTAGTTGTCGATGTCGAAGCCGCGTGCGGAGAACGAGTAGCGGTTGGCATCGCTGCGCGTGACCGAGATGCCGGGCGCGGTCGCCAGGGCATCGGCGGTGCTGAGCAGGCCACGGTCCTCGATCTGCTGCCGGGTGACCACGCTGACGGATTGCGGGGTCTGCCGCGAGGTCAGCGACAGTCCGGTCGCCGTGCCCATCGAATCGGTGGTATACGAACGCGACGTTTCGGTGCAGCCATCAAGGTCGGCAGTGACCTGCACGGTCGGGAGCTGGGAAGGCGTTACGGACGGAGTGCGTTCGGCGGCGTGGGCAGCGTTGAACAGCGCCAGGGTCGTGCCGATGGCGCTAGCCAGGGCACACGGGCGGAAACAGGCAGGCATGGGAGATCCAGCGGGAAGGAAAGGCTGGATGAGAATTATTATCATTTGAGCGTGAGCACACGTATGCGCGGACGCAGCAGGCGTATGCGCACTGCCGACGATGGCCCGGACTCAGCGAAGCTCGCTGGGTGCGATGCCGTAGCGCGCGCGGAATGCGGTCGCGAAATTGGTGGCGTGCCGGTAGCCGACGAAATGCGCGGCCTGCTGCACGCTGCAGCCCTGCCGCAGCTGCTCGCAGGCCAACTGCAGGCGCCGCTCGCGCAGCCAGGCGAACACCGAACACCGGTGCACCTGCTGGAACTTCAGCCGCAGGCTGCTCGAGCTCATGCAGGCCAGGCGCGCCAGATCCTCCAGGCTGTGGTCGGCGGCCGGCGCCGCCTGCAGGCAGTCGATCACCCGCTGCAGCATGCGGCGATCACGTGCTGAAACGCGCAGGTCGGGCGATGCCTCCGGTGCCGGCGCGCCCAGCGCAATGGCCAGCATCTGCAGGCCAATGCCTTCGCACAAAAGTGCATGCATTGCGCCCTGCCAGGTGCCCGACAACACCTGGTCGGCGGCGTGCTCGAGATGCCCGGGCACCTGCCAGCTGCGCAGCTGCTGGCCACCGCTGCGATGCGCGGCGGATAGCAGTTCGGTGATGATCGGATCGTCCAGCTCGGCCGGTGCGTCCAGCGAGACATTCAGGCTGCGCATCCGTTGGCCCGCTGGGTGTATCGCGGTCATCGGCGTAGCGTCGGCCCGCACCATCGCGCCAGCGCCCGGACCCATGCCGATCACCGCCTGCCCCGCCAGGCGCGCACCTGCGCGGCCCTCCAGCATCACGATTGCCGAGAAGGCAGGCGGCGACTCGGAGGTGGCCTCGAACGGCTGGCGTGCGATCACGTCCGACAGCGCCAGATGGACGCCCGGACGCAGGCGACGCTGCTCGACCCTGCCCTGCACCACGCAATCCTCGCCCGACAGATCGGAAGCCGCCCGCGCAGGCAGCCGATAGCGGAAGCCGCTGCTGCGGCCCAGGCGGTCGAGGTCGGCCAGGGTGAGGCTGTGCATGGTGCGCCCGTGAAGAATCACCCGCCATTCTCATATGCGAACCGTTCTCATATCCAGTCCCGATGGCAAGGCCCAATCCGCCCTTGTCGATACAAATAGTTACGTTATAACATTTCACATCAACTTCACGGATCGTGTCATGCGCTGCCATCTCCTTGCTGCTGCCATTCTGTTCGCCGTCCACACCGCCCAGGCCGCGGACGAACCCACCCTCCCCACCCTCCAGGTCCAGGCCTCCCAGCCCTCGCGCATCGACAGCCGGGTCACCGTCGACAATCCACAAGCCCAGAACCGCACCCTCGGCAACCTGCTCGAACATGTCTCCGGCGTGCAAAGCAGTGCCTTCGGGCCGAACGCGGGCGCTCCGGTCATCCGCAGCCTCAGCGGCAACCGCGTGCAGATCCTGCAGGACGGCCAGTCCATCCTCGGCATGAACGCGATCAGCGGCGACATCAACATTCCGTTCGATCCGCTGTTCGTACGCAGTGTCACCGTCAACAAGTCCTCCGACACCGTGCGCTACGGCGGCAATGCGATCGGCGGCAGCGTGGAGATCGATCCGGGCCTGATCTCGCGCCGCATGGAAGACAAGGACCAGTCGATGGAGCTGGTCCTGCGCAAGGGCTTCAATGCCGCCGACGCGCAGGGCTTCCGCATGAACTTCAACAACCAGCGCAACCTCTCGACCAACCTGCAGGTCTCGCGCCAGCGTATCTCGCACTACGACATCCCCGGCAAGAGCAAGGCCAGTGTCTGCAACACCCGACTGTTCCCGCCGACCGGCGGCGTCAACTCGGCGCTGGCCGACAGCTGCCAGAAGGAAGCGCGCGTGCAGCAGATCTACAACAAGGCCTCGCAGCCCTACATCGACCAGTTCATGACCGAGAATCCGGACTGGGCCGATGGCGATTTCTCCTTCTACACCAACAACCCGACTTCGGTCTGGCAGCGCCGTACCTATATCAATCCGGTCAATCCGGCCTATGTCGCCGGCACGCCGTCATACGTACAGAAGCAGATCAACAATGATGTGACCCCCGACTATCACCACCGGCTGGGCAACAGCTACGCGCGCAATTCGCAGGTGGCGTTCGGGTCGACCCTGTTCTTCGACCGTGGCTACGTCGGCGTCAGCATCGATGCCAAGGACAGCGGATACGGCGTGCCGGGGTTCTCGATGCAGAATCTGTCGTTCGGTTCCAACTACGCCAACGCATTGCCGGTGGGGGTGGTGATCAAGCAGGAACGCTACGCACTGGAAGCCCTGTTGCGCGATCCGCTGCCGTGGTTCGAGCGCGCCGAACTGCGTGTTTCGAAGCTGGACAACACCTCGGGCGAACGGCTGGGTGCCACCCGGGCCAACGACTACGATTTCGAGAGCACCCAGGCCGAGCTGCTGCTCAGCCATCAGCGCGTCGGTCCGCTCAGCGGCCTGCTCGGCTTCAGCCACCAGTCGCGTGATGTCACCGGCAGCGGTTCGCTGCGCTACCTGCCTGACGTCGACACCCGCAGCAACGCGGTGTTCCTGAAGGAGACGCTGGACGTCGGCTGGGCCAGTTTCGACGCTGGCGTGCGCCACGAGCGCGTTGACCATGACCTGCAACCAAGCCGCTTCAAGACAGCGCGCAATGCCGCCAACACGAAACTGCAGGACCGCGACTACCGACTCAACAGCTACAGCCTGGGATCGTATGTCGAGCTCGGTCCGTTGTTCGCGGCCAAGGTGCGCTACTCGTCCTCGCAGCGCGCACCGGAGATCAACGAGCTGTATGCGAGCAATGCGCACTACTCGGTGATGACCCAGGAAGAAGGCAACCAGAACCTCGAGCCGGAACGCGCGAAGAACCTGGAGTTGACCGGCCTGTTCCACGTAGGCGATTTCGAACTGTCGGCCACCGCGTACCGGATGCGGTACGAGAACTACCTCTACCTCGGCTACTCCGGCCTGCAGACCGCCAACCGCCTGCCACTGAAGTACTGGAAGCAGACCGACACCACGGTGAAGGGCTTCGAGATCGATGCCTCGCAGGCATTGGACCTGGGCCGCTACGGCACGTTGAATGTGTCCGCCTTCGCTGACCTGGTGAAGAACAAGGCCGACCGCCCCGATTCGTTGCGTGCCCACAATGACGGCGAGTACCTGCCGAACATGCCGACCAACCGCTACGGTGCCAACCTGCAGTGGCAGCGCGAAGGCTGGAAGGCGCAGCTGTCCAGCACTTACTACGACACGCAGAAGTACCTCGGCCGCAATGTCAGCGAGGAAGTGCCACTGGATGCGTTCAACCTGGTCGACCTGCAGGTCAGCCGTGAGCTGCCGGTACGCAACAACTACATCGCTGGCATGGAAGTGTTTGTCAACGCCAGCAATCTGCTCAATGAAGAAGCACGCCCGCACAACTCGCCGCTGAAGTACATCGCGCCGTTGCCGGGGCGTGGTTTCCAGGTGGGTGTGACGGTGAAGCTCTGAGGAGAGCGTGATTCGGTCGCCATCCAACGATCAATGATCGCTGGATGGCATGCCGGGCCCCTCCATCCGCGCAAAGAAAAACGCCTGCAGATCGAGGATCTGCAGGCGCTTCTTTGTATCTGGCGGAGTGAGAGGGATTCGAACCCTCGATAGAGCTTTTGACCCTATACTCCCTTAGCAGGGGAGCCCCTTCGGCCACTCGGGCATCACTCCGGGGTTTTCTCCGCGTCTGGTGCGTTGCACCTCAGCGGGGCGTGAATCATAACGTTAATCGAGTGCGAAGGTAAAGCGTTATTCGGCAGAATTTTCGCTACCGGTGCCACCGGCTTCATCACCACGCTGGATGCGCTGATAGATCTCTTCGCGATGCACAGCGACGTCCTTCGGCGCGGTGATGCCGATACGCACCTGGTTACCCTTGACGCCAAGCACGGTGACGCTCACCGAGTCACCGATCATCAGGGTTTCGCCGACGCGGCGAGTCAGGATCAACATTTTTGTAAGTCTCCATGGAACCGTGTGGAAGGGTATCCCCCACCGGCTTGACGCTCCGTCAAGAAGCGCTACCACGACA
Organism: Stenotrophomonas sp. GD03654; assembly: GCF_029845105.1. Taxonomy (NCBI): domain Bacteria; kingdom Pseudomonadati; phylum Pseudomonadota; class Gammaproteobacteria; order Lysobacterales; family Lysobacteraceae; genus Stenotrophomonas; species Stenotrophomonas sp. GD03654. The sequence continues at coordinate 37,205 of NZ_JAOCLC010000020.1, forward strand.
AAGGGAAAAGATTCGCAATGGTACCGTCAGCCGTCCCGCTCCTACAAGGAGGGGGACGGCCAGGTTCATCACAGGCGGGGGCTGACCCATTCGACGACTGCAGCCAGCGCAGTGGCAAGGGCGGGCCCGTCCTCGCCACCACCCTGGGCGAGGTCCGGGCGTCCGCCGCCCTTGCCCCCGATCTGACTGGCGATATGGGACAACAGTTCCCCGGCCTTGACCTTGCCCATTGCACTGCCGTTCACACCCGCAACCAGGGCAGCCTTGCCGTCCTGGGCACCGGCCAGCACGATCACCGCATCGCCCAGCTGCTGCTTCAGGCGGTCCATGGCGTCACGCAGGGCCTTGGCATCGAAGCCCTCCAGGCGGGCAGCCAGCACCTTCACGCCGGCAACCTCGACAGCCTGGCCGGACAGGTCGGCCGTGGCACCCGCGGCGACCTTGGCCTTCACGGCCTCCAGCTCGCGCTCCAGCAGCTTCTGGCGCTGGCCAAGGGCACGGATCTTCTCGACCACGTCGGCAGCGCTGCCACCGAGCAGGTCGGCGGCCTCGGCCAGGCGGGCCTCTTCGGCGTCCACGTAGTCCAGCGCGCCCTGGCCGGTGACCGCTTCGATACGGCGTACGCCGGCGGAAACACCGCCCTCGGAGGTGATCTTGAACAGGCCGATGTCGCCGGTGCGGTTGACGTGGGTACCGCCGCACAGCTCGGTGGAGTAGTCACCCATCTTCAGCACGCGCACATGCTCGCCGTACTTTTCGCCGAACAGGGCCATCGCGCCGAAGTCCAGCGCTTCCTGCATGCCCATGTTGTGCACTTCGGCGGCGTTGTTGGCGCGTACCTGCTGATTGACCTTACGCTCGATCACGGCCAGTTCTTCCGCGCTGATCGGCTGGAAGTGCGAGAAGTCGAAACGCAGGCGGTCCGGAGCGACCAGCGAGCCCTTCTGCTGCACGTGGGTGCCGAGCACTTCGCGCAGGGCGGCGTGCAACAGGTGGGTGGCCGAGTGGTTGAGGATGGTGGCGCCACGGCGCTCGCCATCGACCTGGCCAGACAGCACATCACCGACCTTCAGGCCGCCTTCGGACAGGATACCGACATGGCCGTGGAACTGGCCGGCAAACTTCTGGGTGTCTTCCACCGCCAGGCGCACGCCGCTGCCGGTCAGCACGCCGGTGTCGCCGACCTGGCCGCCGGACTCGGCGTAGAACGGAGTCTGGTTGGTGATGACGATGACTGCGTCACCGGCTTCGACCGACTGCACCGGACGACCGTCCTTGAGCAGGGCCAGCACGGTCAGGCCGTCGGCCTGCAGGCGGTCGTAACCGAGGAACCGGGTCGGGCTCAGGGTCGCCACCAGCTCGGCCGGCAGGGTCACGCCACCACCGAACTTGCCGGCCGCACGCGCGGTCTCGCGCTGCTGCTCCATCGCGGCATCGAAGCCGGCAATGTCGACGGTCAGGTCGCGCTCGCGGGCGATGTCCTGGGTCAGGTCGAGCGGGAAGCCATAGGTGTCGTACAGGCGGAACGCGTCAACGCCCGGGATCACGCCATTACTGGCCTTGCCCGCGACGTCTTCGAAGATCTTCATGCCGGCGTCGAGGGTTTCGGCGAAACGCTCTTCTTCGGCCTGCAGCGCACGGGTGACGGTGTCCACCGCTGCCGGCAGTTCCGGATAGGCCTCGCCCATCTGCTCGACCAGGGTCGGCACCAGCTTGCTGAAGAACGGCTGGCGCACGCCCAGCATCCAGCCATGGCGCAGGGCGCGGCGGATGATACGGCGCAGCACGTAGCCGCGGCCTTCGTTTGACGGCAGCACGCCATCGACGATCAGGAACGAACAGGCACGGATGTGGTCGGCGATCACGCGCAGCGACTTGTTTTCCAGATCGGCAGTGCCGGTCAGTTCGCTGGCCTTGCGAATCAGGGCCTGGAACAGGTCGATCTCGTAGTTGGTGTGCACGTGCTGCAGGATCGCCGCCAGGCGCTCCAGGCCCATGCCGGTATCCACGCACGGTGCCGGTAGCGGCACCAGGGTGCCATCCGGCTGGCGGTCGAACTGCATGAACACCAGGTTCCAGATTTCGATGAAGCGGTCGCCGTCTTCATCCGGAGAACCCGGGGGGCCGCCGGCGATATGGTCACCGTGGTCGTAGAAGATCTCGGTGCACGGGCCGCACGGGCCGGTGTCGGCCATCTGCCAGAAGTTGTCCGAGGCGAACGGTGCGCCCTTGTTGTCGCCGATGCGCACGATGCGCTCTTCCGGCACGCCGACCATGTCGCGCCACAGTTCATAGGCTTCGTCATCGGTCTGGTAGACGGTGACCAGCAGGCGTTCGGCCGGCAGCTTCCAGACCTGGGTCAGCAGTTCCCAGGCCCAGGCGATCGCGTCCTTCTTGAAGTAGTCGCCGAACGACCAGTTGCCCAGCATTTCGAAGAAGGTGTGGTGGCGCGCGGTGTAGCCGACCTGGTCGAGGTCGTTGTGCTTGCCGCCCGCGCGCAGGCAGCGCTGCACGTCGGCCGCGCGCACGTAGCTCCGCTTCTCCGCGCCAAGGAACACGTCCTTGAACTGCACCATGCCGGAGTTGGTGAACAGCAGGGTCGGATCATTGCCCGGCACCAGCGGCGCCGACGGCACGATGGTGTGGCCTTTACCCTTGAAGAACTCAAGGAAGTCGCTGCGGATCTGGGAAGTCGTGAATTTGGCGGATGCGTTCATTGGGGGCTGGCAGTCTGCGGGCCGGCGGGCCCGGACCACCGGCCGCGTTGGCCAGGGTCACGAGGGACCGCCGAAAACCTAAAGGGTATCAGGCCCGGCGCCGCCAGTCTCAGTCATCCGGGTCGTAGCGGGTCGCGCGGCGGATGCTGTCGCCGTCGAAGCCCCGTCGGGCCAGCAGATCGGCGGCCTTGCGCCGCTGTGTCAGGTCCTGCGGGCCGGCCTCGCCAAAGCGTCGGCGGACCAGATCACGGGCGTTTTCCTGCCAGTCGCCTTCGTAGCTGTCCATCGCCGCGGCAATCGCGGCGCTGTCCAGGCCGTGGGTCCCCAGCTCGGCGCGGACATGGATCGGCCCATAGCCGGTGTTGGCGCGCATCCTCACCAGATTTTCGGCAAAACGGGTGTCGTCCTGCCAGCCGGCCTCGGTCAGCTTGGCGACAGCCGCCTGCGCAGCCTCGTCTTCGATGCCACGAGCGGTCAGCTTGCGGGTGAGTTCCTTGCGCGAGTGCTCGCGGCGGACCAGCAGGCCCAGCGCTCGTTGCACGGGCGTCTGCTCGCGCGACCGGCGTTTGCGGCCGGTGGGAATGTCGTCGGCGTCGGACATCGGTGCTCCAAGGGTGGCGCCGTCCGTGGCGCCCTGCCCATCCCTGGGCGATTCGAACCTGCGGGACAGGGCGACGTCACTGACGGCGCCACCCTGCCCCACAGCAAGCCTTATTCGTCGTCGCCTTCGTCGTCGCCTTCCTCACGGGTGGCTTCGGTCGGCTGGAACTTCTCGCGCAGCTCGGCTTCGAGCTTCGCGGCAACCGTCGGGTTGTCGCGCAGGTAACCGCGGGCATTATCCTTGCCCTGGCCGATGCGCTCCTCACCGTAGCTGTACCAGGCGCCGGCCTTCTCGACCAGCTTGGCATCCACACCCATGTCGATCAGCTCGCCTTCGCGGCTGATGCCCTCGCCGTACAGGATCTCGGTGATGACCTGCTTGAACGGAGGCGCCAGCTTGTTCTTGACGACCTTGATCTTGGTCTGGTTGCCGATGATCTCGTCGCCCTTCTTGATCGCGCCGATGCGACGGATGTCCAGGCGGACCGAGGCGTAGAACTTCAGCGCGTTGCCACCGGTGGTGGTTTCCGGGCTCTGGCCAGGCATCATCACACCGATCTTCATGCGCAGCTGGTTGATGAAGACCACCAGGGTGTTGGAGCGCTTGATGTTGCCGGTCAGCTTGCGCAGCGCCTGGCTCATCAGGCGGGCCTGCAGGCCCGGCAGCTGATCGCCCATCTCGCCTTCGATTTCAGCCTTCGGGGTCAGCGCGGCGACCGAGTCGATCACCAGGATGTCGACCGAACCCGAACGGACCAGCATGTCGGCGATTTCCAGCGCCTGCTCACCGGTATCCGGCTGCGACAGCAGCAGGTCGTCCACGTTCACGCCCAGCTTGGCGGCGTAGATCGGGTCCAGCGCGTGCTCGGCATCGATGAAGGCCGCAGTGCCGCCCATCTTCTGGCATTCGGCGATGGCCTGCAGGGTCAGCGTGGTCTTGCCCGAGGATTCCGGCCCGTAGATTTCAACGACACGGCCCTTCGGCAGACCGCCAATGCCCAGTGCGATGTCGAGCATCAGCGAACCGGTCGGGATAGCCTCGACGGGCTCAACCACGCGGTCGCCCATGCGCATCACCGAGCCCTTGCCGAACTGCTTTTCGATCTGGCCCAGAGCTGCAGCGAGGGCGCGCTTCTTGTTCTCGTCCATCGGATTGGTCCTTGCAGAGGTCGTGTCGTTGGAAGTGCTGTCTTTGGGGGTCTTCTTTGCCATGGGCTCACTTTAAGTCGGATGTATCGCACAGGCTGAGATTCTGCCCGGCGCTCTGAAAAGAATTATCGGACATCCGTACCAACCTCAGTGGAACCAGAGAATCGCCACAAAAGACCGCGGGGTAATGCGCTATGGAACGGGTCAACGATTGGGTCGCAGCAGGCCGCAATAGAGGCCTTCGATCGCGAAATCCTGATCCGGCAGCACTTCGATCGGCTTGTAGTCGGGATTACGCGGCAGCAGGCGGATACGATCCTTGGCGATCTTCAGCAGCTTGACGGTGATCTCGTCATCGATGCGCGCCACCACGATCTGGCCGGAATGGGCGTCGCGGGTGCGATGGACGCCGATCAGGTCACCGTCGAAGATGCCCTCATCGATCATCGAATCGCCCTGCACCTTCAGCAGGTAGTCCGGCGCCGGCGAGAAGAACACCCGGTCCAGCACCACGAAATCGTCCGAGCCGATGTCGGCGCCGATCGGCAGGCCGGCCGCAACCCGGCCGAGAACCGGCAGGCGCAACACGCTGTCCGGCAGGCCCGGCTCGGCCAGCTTTTCGACGGGCGGCGCCTGCACCAGGCGGATACCGCGGGCCTGGCCAGGGATGCGACGGATCGCACCGGCCTGCTCCAGGGCTTCCAGGTGGTACTGAGCCGCGCGCACGCCCTTGAAGCCGAACGCACGTGCGATTTCAGTCTGCGACGGCGGTGCGCCTTCGCTCTCGATACGCTCGGCGATCAACTGCAGGATCGCCTGCTGGGTGTCGGTCAGGTCCATGGTTAGTAGTATTACTACTAACTGACGAGACCGCAAGTGCCGGGGACGATAGGGGGTGATGCGGGCCCTGTTGGGCCGAGGCATGCTCGGCAAGCGCACTAACGCCCGGCCGGGCAGCAAAGCAAAAGCAAATGCAACCGCGGCCGACTAACAGTCGGCTCTACAGGAATCGCTGCGCGATTCCGCGGTAAACACACTCACGTGTGCTTACCGCTTCTCCATATCGAGAACAGGATCCACACGCCGCAGAAGCCGGCGCCGATGAAGCCGCAGACGCCCAGCGCCAGCAGCCAGCGGCTGGAGACGCCGCCGACGCTGTGCATCACGATCGAGGAACCGATGATCAGCGCAGCAGTGACGATGCCCATCACCAACCGGTTCGCTGCGCGGTTCACCTGTTCGCCAAAGCCCTGCAGCGCCGTGGTTTCCACCTTCAACTGCAGGCGTCCCCGGCGCGCCGCCTGCACCAGCTTGCGCAGGTCGCGGGGAAGCTCACCGGCGAAGTCGACCAGGCCCAGCAGGCTGCGGCGGCCGCGCTTGAGCAGCGCCTTGGGCGCATAGCGCTGCAGCACCACCCGCTCCAGGAACGGGCGCGCGGCGCTGGCCATGTCGAAATCCGGGTCCAGCTGCCGGCCCATGCCTTCCAGGGTCAGGAACGCCTTGATCATCAGCGCCAGGTCAGCCGGCAGGGTCAGGCTGTAGCTGCGCAGCAGCTGGGTGATGTCGCCCAGCATCAGGCCGATGCGCAGGTCCTTCAGCGGCACGCCACGGTACTGGTCGACGAACTGGCTGATGTCGTGCTGCAGCCGGTTCTCGTCCACCTCAACACCGCCGGCCCAGTCCAGCAGCACGTCGGCCACGCCCTGCGGGTCCTGCTCGACCAGCCCGTGCAGCAGCTGCGCCACCTGGAAACGCCGGACTTCCGACAAGGCGCCGACCATGCCGAAATCAATCACGCCGATGCGGCCATCACGTAGATAGATGATGTTGCCCGGGTGCGGATCGGCGTGGAAGCTGCCGTCCTCCAGCACCATCTTCAGCACGATGTCCGCACCGCGCCGCGCCAGTTCGCGCCGGTCCAGTCCTGCCGCGTCGACGCCAGCCAGGTCACGCCCGGGAATGCCGTCGACGAAGTCCTGCACGTTCAGGCTTTCGCAGGTCCACTGCCAGTGCACCTTCGGAATCAGTATGTCGTCACGGCCGCTGAAGTTGCGCGCGATGCGCTCGGCATTGCGGCATTCGGCAGCGAAATCCAGCTCGCGGCGCAGCGACACGGTGAACTGCTGCACGACTTCGGCCGGGCGGTAACGACGCAGGTCCGGCAGTCGCGCTTCAACGATCTCGGCCAGGCGGGCCAGCAGACGCAGGTCGGCCTCGACCACATCGCGGATGCCGGGGCGCCGCACCTTCAGCACCACCTCGCGACCATCATGCAAGCGCGCGCGATGGGCCTGCGCCAGCGAGGCGGCAGCCATCGGGGTTTTATCGAGGAACGCGAACACCTCTGCAGGCGATGCGCCAAGGTCGGCCTCAAGCTGCTCGCGGATATCCGCATACGGCAGCGCCGGCACCGCGTTCTGCAGTTCAGAAAGCTCGGCGATCCATTCCGGCGGCAACAGGTCGACACGCGTTGCCAGCACCTGCCCAAGCTTGACGAAGGTCGGGCCAAGATCCTGCATCGCGCTGCGCACACGCACCGGCGCGGTCATCCGCAGCAGTTCCTGCCGCTCCTCGTTCCAGTGCAGCAGGCGCCCTGCCCGCTCCAGCGTGCTGGCCAGGCCGATGCGCCGCACCACGTCACCGAAGCCGTAGCGGATCAGGACGACGGCAATTTCCTGCAGTCGGCCCAGGTCACGGACCGTGCCCAGCGTTTCCCACATCATGCGTGCTCCGGACGATTACCGGAGCAGCATGTCACAGCTGGGCGTCGATACCGCGCAATGCCGCTGCCACGGTTTGCCGGCGGATGGCTTCGCGGTCGCCATCGAACTGGAACAGCTCGGCGCGGGCGTAGCCGCCGCGCCGCTTCCAGCCGATCCAGACACTGCCGACCGGCTTGTCCGGGCTGCCACCGCCAGGACCGGCGATGCCGGTCACCGCCACGGCGATGCCGGCACCGGAATTGACCAGTGCGCCGGACACCATCTCCAGCACGGTTTCGCGGCTGACCGCACCGAACTGCTCCAGGGTCTGCGCGCGCACACCCAGCAGGCGCTGCTTGGCCTCGTAGCTGTACACCACCATGCCGCAGTCGAAGAACGCCGAGGAACCGGCGATATCGGTCATGCACTTGGCGATCCAGCCACCACTGCAGCTTTCAGCGGTCACCAGCTGCAGCGAGGCCTGCTGCAGGCGCTGCCCGAGCGCGGCGGACTGGGCATTGAGTTCAGCGTCGGTGGGAATGGACATCGGCATGACGGTGGGGTGAAGAACCTGCACGTTGTACCGCAGATGACAGGCGGATGTCGCGCCCCTCCGGCGCGGCTGCGTTGCCGGCCAGCGGCCGGCACTACCCGGTATCGGCCGCTAGCTCACCACTCCGGCAGCTTCTCCGGCAGCAGCGCCCGGATCGGCGCACCGTCGGCACTGGCGGCCAGCTTTTCGGCTTCGGCGATCGGCAGATCGACCTGCAGCAGCCAGCCGTCTTCATCGGCCTGCTCGCTGCGGATCACTTCCAACTGGTGCAGGCGCGCACGCAGGCGGCCGGCATCCGGCGGCAGGCGCAGTTCGCCGGTGACATGCTGCAGGCCCAGGCGCTTGCCCAGCACCGCCTGCAGCAGCTCCAGGCCCTGCCCGTCACGCGCGGAAATCCACACCCGCTCGCGACGCGACTCATCCGGGATACCGTCCTGGCCATCGTGGCGGACGTCGGCACCGTCGATGCGGTCGATCTTGTTGAACACCAGCAGCTGCGGCAGGTCACCGGCACCGACCGCGGTCAGTACCTCGTCCACCTGGGCGATGCGCTCCTCGCGGTGCGGATCAGCAGCGTCGACCACGTGCAGCAGGAAGTCAGCCTCGCGCGCCTCGGACAGGGTCGAGCGGAACGCGGCGACCAGATCATGCGGCAGATCGCGGACGAAGCCGACGGTATCGGCCAGCACCACGTTGCCCCCGGGCACCGCAATGCGTCGCACGGTCGGGTCCAGCGTTGCGAACAGCTGGTCGGCGGCATACGCCTCGGCCCCGGTCATGGCATTGAACAGGGTCGACTTGCCGGCGTTGGTGTAGCCCACCAGGGCCACGCGCGGCAGTTCGCTGCGCACGCGCGCGCGCCGCATCTGGGTGCGCTGCACCTCCACCTTTTCCAGGCGCTTCTGCAGCTGCTCGACCCGCTTCTGCAGCAGGCGGCGGTCGGTTTCCAGCTGGGTTTCACCCGGGCCACGCAGGCCGATGGAACCACCGCGCTGGCGCTCCAGATGGGTCCAGCCGCGCACCAGCCGCGTGGCCAGGTGGCGCAGCTGCGCCAGCTCGACCTGCAGCTTGCCCTCGTGGCTGTGCGCACGCTGGGCGAAGATGTCCAGGATCAGGCCGGTACGGTCGATCACCCGGCGCTCGAGGAAGCGTTCCAGGTTGCGTTCCTGGCCCGGGCTCAACGCATGGTTGACCAGGATCAGGTCGGCACCGCTGGCGTCGGCCGCAGCCTTGATCTCGTCCAGCTTGCCGCTGCCGATCAGGGTCGACGGATTCGGACGGTCCAGGCGTGCGGTGATCGTCGCGGCGATGCTGGCCCCAGCCGAGCGGGCCAGATCACCGAATTCTTCCAGCACATCGTCTTCCAGCTTGCCGAAATGGGGCTGGATCAACAGGGCGTGTTCGCCCTTTTTCGAGCGGTCAAACATTCACCGCTCCGGTATTACTCGTCTGCTTCATCACCTGCCTGACCACCTTCACCCGACTGCACGTAACCACCGCCCGGACCGACCTTCACGTTGCGTGCCGGAACGACCGTGGAAATGGCGTGCTTGTAGACCATCTGACTGACCGTATTGCGCAGCAGGACGACGAACTGGTCGAACGACTCGATCGTGCCCTGCAGCTTGATGCCGTTGACCAGGTACACCGAAACCGGCACGCGCTCGCGCCGCAGTGCGTTCAAGAAAGGATCCTGCAGCGATTGCCCCTTGGACATTGCACACTCCTGATTATTGTTCTTATTGGGTTGCCGACGGTTGCCACGGCCCCCGAGCCGCCCGCCGAACGATGATGTTACACGGCTGGCGGGGGTTCAGCGTGCGACGAAGGTCGACACCGCGCCGGCAAGGCGCTCGTGGTCGATATGGGGGTCGAACCAGCGCGCATCAAGTTCGCCGCGCAGCCAGGTCAGCTGGCGCTTGGCCAGCTGCCGGGTGGCGAAGATCGCCTTGTCCCGGAAGCGGGCGGCATCGCCCTCCCCGCCCAGATACTCCCAGGCCTGGCGATAGCCGACCGCGCGCACTGCCGGCAGGTCCAGCGGCGCCTCCACGGCGACCATTTCCGGCATCGCGCGCAATGCCCGCACCTCATCCAGAAAGCCCTGTACCAGCATGGCGTCGAAGCGCGCCTCGATACGCTGGTGAAGCACCGCGCGGTCACGCGGCGCCAGGATCAGCTTGAGCGTGCGTACCGGCAACGGCGCCACGCCCGGTCGACGCTGCCATTCAGTGATGGGGGTACCGGTCAGGCGATAGACCTCCAGCGCGCGCTGGATGCGCTGGGGGTCGGTGGCATGGATGCGTGCGGCGGCGGCCGGGTCGACCTTGGCCAGCTCAGCGTGCAGTGCTGCCCAGCCGCGTTCGGCCGCCTCGGCGCTGAGCGCTTCGCGCGTCGCCGGATCGGCCTCCGGCATCGGCGACAGACCCTGCAGCAGCGCCCGGAAATAAAGACCCGTGCCGCCGGCCAGGATCGGCATCTTGCCGCGCGCCACGATGTCGGCAACGACCCGGCCGGCATCGACGGCGAATTCGGCTGCCGAGTAGGTCTGCCACGGATCGCGCAGGTCCAGCAGATGGTGCGGCGCCTGCGCACGCTCGGCCGCATCCGGCTTGGCCGAGCCGATATCCAGGTGGCGGTATACCAGCGCCGAATCGACGCTGACGATTTCGCCATCCAGCTGCTGTGCCAGAGCGATCGCGGTGGCGGTCTTGCCACTGGCGGTCGGCCCCATCACGGCGATCGCCAGTGGCCGCCGGTCGATGCCCATCAGTCTTCGTCCGGCCAGCGGATCGTCGGCGTGGCATCGGCACGCGGCGTCGGCACGGCCTCGACCGCCTGCCAGATCTTCAGCGCATCGACGGTGGCGGCTACGTCATGCACGCGTACGATGCGTGCGCCGCGCTGCACCGCGATCAGGTGCGCGGCCACCGACGCGGCCACGCGCTCGGACGGTGTGTCGCGACCGGTCAGTTCGCCCAGGCTGCGCTTGCGCGACAGGCCAGCCAGCATCGGCACGCCCAGCTCCAGGAAGCGCTCGGAGCGTGCCAGCAGGGTCATGTTGTGGGCAGTGGTTTTGCCGAAACCGAAACCGAGATCGATCAGCAGGTTCTTCTTCGCAATGCCCGCCATCTCGGCAGCGAACAGGCGCTGGACCAGGAAGCCGTGCACCTCGGCGACCACGTCGTCGTAATGTGGATCGGCCTGCATGTGGCCTGGCTCGCCCTGCATGTGCATCAGCACCACCGGCACGCCGGTTGCAGCGGCGGCGTCCAGCGCCCCTTCCTGACGCAGGCCGTAGATGTCATTGATCATGCCGGCGCCAGCCGCCACGGCCGCGCGCATCACTTCCGGCTTGAAGGTGTCGATGCTGATCGGCACCTGGGTACGGGCCGCCAGCTGCTCGATCACCGGAATCACCCGGCGCAGCTCCTCCTCCACCGATACCGGCGCAGCGCCCGGGCGGGTCGATTCGCCGCCGATATCCAGCAGATCGGCGCCTTCCTCGACCAGCTTGAGGCCATGAGCGACCGCGGCCTCGGTGGTGTCGTGCGCGCCACCATCGGAGAACGAGTCCGGAGTGACGTTGACGATGCCCATGACCCGGGCACGGTCGAGGCGCAGGATGCGACCGGCGCAATCGAGCTGGGGCGAGGTATCGAACATCGGTAATCCTGTTGGGACAACGGCGGGTAGTTTAGTTCGGCAGGGCGGCGCCCTGCACCCGCAGAGGCAACGGCCACAGCAAAAACCCAAGCAACAGCAGAAGCTGGTTTCCTGAGGGTAGGCGGGGTGGGTCCGGTTGCGGGGGCCGCTGCAAGTACGTCCGTGTAAGCTCGGTCGCCGCATCCATGCGGCTCACGCCCCCGCAACCGGACCCACCCCGCCTTCGACAGATTTCCGCGATCTGTCGGGCCTTGTTTTCTGTAGAGCCGAGCCATGCTCGGCTCAGGTCTCCCGGATATCGAGATGTTCGATTTAGATGGAGATTCATCCATGCATGGCGTGGATCTACGTGTCGACCAAGGTCGACACCTACCAACAGCACCAGGAAACTGTCAAAGGTGGGACGGTGTCGGAGGGCGGGGTGTCAGCCGCATGGGCCCGAGGCATGCCTCGGGCGGGTTGGGCTGGATGCCCAACCCCGGTCTTGCCGTGTGCGCAGGACAGCGCACACGAGCAAGCGGCTGCCAAGCTTACAGGGACGTACTTGCAGCGTCCCCGCACTCCGACACCGCCCCGCCAAATCATGGAATACCGCTGTTGCTGTTGCTCTGGCTCGTAGCAGGTGCAGGGCGCAGCCCTGCCGACACCACTCAACGGCGGCGCTTGCGGTCCACGTACAGGGTCTTGGCAATGCTCAGCACGATGCCGACACCGATACCCACCACGCAGCCCAGCAGCAGGTTGTCGGCGCCCAGGCCCACACCCACGCCGACCACGGTGGCGATGACCATTTCGGCAGTGTGGGAAATCGGTTCGGGCTTCGGGGCGGACATGCGGGCTCCAGCGTCAGTTGGGTTCTTCGGGATGGGCCAGTGGCCCGGAAACGACGAAGCCGGGTTGCCCCGGCCTCGTCTGGTGTCACGTGCAGCGGGCCGTCAGTGCGATTCGGCCGGGCCCGCGATCGGCGGCAGCGGACGGGCGTCGCCGCCCTTGTCGTTGCCACCATCCTTGTTCGACTTGTTCCAGCCGGCCGGCGGCGGTGGATCGCGGCCTTCCATGATGGCGTCGATCTGCGGCGCGTCGATGGTTTCGTACTGCAGCAGCAGCTGGGACATCGCGTGCAGCTTGTCCAGGTTGGCGGTCATCAGCTCGGTGGTGCGTGCGTATGCCTCGTCGAGGATGTTGCGCACTTCCTCGTCGATGCGGCGCGCAGTGTCGTTGGACACGCTCTTGTGCTGGGTGACCGAACGGCCCAGGAACACCTCGTCGTCCTCTTCGCCATACGCGATCGGGCCGAGCTGGTCGGACAGGCCCCACTTGGTGACCATGTTGCGGGCCATCTTGGTGGCGCGTTCGATGTCGTTGGAGGCACCGGTGGTGACCTTGTCGGCACCGAAGATCAGCTCCTCGGCCACGCGGCCACCGTACAGCGAGCACAGCTGCGACTTGATCGCCACGCGGTTCATCGAGTACTTGTCGCCTTCCGGCAGGTACATGGTCACACCCAGCGCACGACCGCGCGGAATGATGGTGACCTTGTAGACCGGGTCATGCTCGGGCACCAGACGGCCGACGATGGCGTGACCGGCTTCGTGGTAGGCGGTGAGGGTCTTCTCTTCTTCGCTCATGGCCATCGAGCGGCGCTCGGCACCCATCAGGATCTTGTCGCGGGCACGGTCGAAGTGATCCATGCGGACTTCCTTCTCGTTGCCACGCGCAGCGAACAGGGCGGCCTCGTTGCAGAGGTTGGCCAGGTCGGCACCGGAGAAGCCCGGAGTACCACGCGCGATCACCATCGGCTCGACGTCGTCGGCCAGCGGCAGCTTGCGCATGTGGACCTTCAGGATGTGCTCGCGGCCCTTCACGTCCGGCAGGCCGACCACGACCTGGCGGTCGAAGCGGCCCGGGCGCAGCAGTGCCGGGTCCAGCACGTCAGGACGGTTGGTCGCGGCGATCACGATCACGCCTTCGCCGCCTTCAAAACCGTCCATCTCGACCAGCAGCTGGTTCAGGGTCTGCTCGCGCTCGTCGTGACCGCCGCCCAGGCCGGCACCACGGTGGCGACCGACGGCGTCGATTTCGTCGATGAAGATGATGCACGGCGCGTGCTTCTTGGCCTGCTCGAACATGTCGCGTACGCGGCTGGCGCCGACGCCGACGAACATTTCCACGAAGTCCGAACCGGAGATCGAGAAGAACGGCACCTTGGCCTCGCCGGCGATGGCCTTGGCCAGCAGCGTCTTGCCGGTACCCGGCGGGCCCACCATCAGCACGCCGCGCGGGATCTTGCCGCCCAGCTTGGTGAACTTGGACGGGTCGCGCAGGAAGTCGACCAGTTCGCCCACTTCTTCCTTGGCCTCGTCGCAGCCGGCGACGTCGGCGAAGGTGACCTTGATCTGGTCTTCGCCCTGCAGCTTGGCGCGCGACTTGCCGAAGGACATCGCGCCCTTGGCACCACCGCCACCGCCCTGCATCTGGCGCATGATGAACAACCAGAAGCCGATGATCAGGATGACCGGCAGGAAATTCATCAGGATCGCGCCGAGGGAAATGCCGCTGGACGGCTCCTCCTGCACGATCTCCACGTTCTTGGTACGCAGCACGTTGATCAGGTCACGATCGAACGGCGCGGTGATGGTGGACGACTGCCCACCGCGGGTGGTGTAGGTCAGCTGGCTGGTGCCGCCGCGCATGTCGCCGCCAAAGGCGACCTTCTGCACGTTGCCGCTGTCCACCTGGTCCAGGAACTGCGAGTACGACGCGCCCTGCGCGCCGGCCCCGGAGGACTTCGGCGAGAAGCTCTGGAAGACCACCATCAGCACGACGGCGACGACCACCCATAGCAGGAGGTTCTTGGTCAAGTCGTTCATCCTCATTGGCTCCGGTGTTCCTCTCAGTGCTGGCGTTGCGTTGGGGTCGAACTTGCGTACGTTGCGAGCTTACTTCATGTGGGCGCGTTTTCCCTGACCCAAGGCATACACCTCGGGAGAGCGCTTGCGCGAGGCTTCCGGCTTGCGGATGGAGACCTTGTCGTACCGGCGGCGCATGTCACGCACGTAGTCGTCAAAGCCTTCGCCCTGGAACAGCTTGATCAGGAACGCCCCACCGGTCTTCAGGTGGTTGTCGGCAAAATCCAGGGCCAGCTCCGCCAGGTGCATCATCCGCGGCTGGTCGACCGCGCCTACACCACTCTTATTGGGGGCCATGTCCGACAGCACAAGGTCTACCGGCTGATCCCCGAGCATGGCTTCAAACTGTGATAGGACGGCTTCTTCCCTGAAGTCACCATGAAGGAACTCCACGCCAGCCAGCGGCGGCATGTCCAGGATGTCCAGCGCCAGCACGCGACCGGTGTCGCCGATCTGTCTCCGCACCTGCTGAGACCAGCCGCCTGGGGCGGCGCCCAAGTCGACCACCACCATGTGCGGCTTCAGCAACCGGTCACGTTCCAGCAGCTCTTCGAGCTTGTAGGCGGCGCGCGAGCGCATGCCTTCGGCCTGGGCCTTCTTCACGAAGGGGTCGGAGAAGTGTTCCTTGAGCCAGCGCTGGCTGCTTTTGCTGCGGGTAGCCATTGAAAATAGGGGCTGATGGGGTCCTCATGATACCCTGATCGCCCCATTCAACCGTGTTTTCCTGCATGTCCATCGCCCTGACCGCCTCCCAGACCCGTTTCCTGCGCGGCCAAGCCCACGACCTGAAGGCCCTGCTGCAGACCGGCGGCAAGGGCGTGACCCCGGCCTTCATCGCTGAGCTGAACGAAGTGCTGGAGCGCCACGAGCTGGTCAAGGTGAAGGTCGCTGCCGAAGACCGCGACGCCCGTGACGTGATGATCGGCGAGATCGTCGAATCCACCGAAAGCGCGCTGGTGCAGCGCATCGGCCACGTCGCCGTGCTGTACCGCCCGAGCAAGGAACAGCGCCAGATCGTGCTGCCGCGCGGCTGATCGCCCTACCGCCATGCAGCTGAACCACGAACCGCCAGATTACGCCTACAGCCTGCGTGCCGCCGATGGCCGCTCGGCCAAGGTGAATGACCAGGTACTGGGCAGCAGTTTCTTCCTGACCCCGGACCAGCTGGTCACGCAATGGCCGGTGGTGAGCGCCACTGCGCTGCAGCTGGCTGACCTGGAGCCGATCCTGGCGCTGAACCCGGCGCTGATCGTGCTCGGCACGGGTGACCGTCAGGTGTTCCCGCCGGCGGTGGTGATGGCCGCCTGCCTGTCGCGCGGCATCGGCCTGGAAGTGATGAACAATCCAGCCGCCGCGCGCACCTTCAACATCCTGGCGGGCGAAGGCCGCAAGGTCGCGGCTGCTTTCATTCTGGAAGGCTGAAGCGGCGCTGCCGGCCATGGTACGGCGCTCCCCTGGATCTCACGTAGCCTGTAGCGCCCGAGCCCATGCTCGGGCGTCGTCGTTTACCGGCGAAGAGCAGCCGAGCATGGCCCGGCTGTACAGGTGAAGCACGCCGGGCCTGGCCCGGCGCTACCTACTCGATCACACGCGATCAGCGCGCCGGCAGGTACTGCTGCGGGTCGACCGGCTTGCCGTTGTAGCGGGTGAGCCGGCGGTGTTTGCGGCCCATGGGCCGCACCGTCGGCGAACGCCCGGCGCGCTGCGCCGGGCCGGGGATCCGCCCGGATTATGAATCGACGATCAGCGTGCCGGCAGGTACTGCTGCGGGTCTACCGGCTTGCCGTTGTAGCGGATCTCGAAGTGCACCATGTCGCGGTTCGCACCGGTACGGCCCATTTCGGCGATCTGCTCGCCAGCCTTCACGCTCTGCCCTTCATTCACCAGGCGCTTGCGGTTGTGGCCATAGGCCGACAACCACTGGTCGCTGTGCTTGATGATGATCAGCTCTCCGTAGCCGACCAGACCGGCACCGGAATACACCACCACGCCATTGGCGGTGGCCTTGACCGCCTGGCCGCTGGTGCCGGCGATGTCCACGCCCTGCTTGGTCGCGTCACCGGCCACGTAGCGACCAACGATGGCGCCGTCAGCCGGCCACCGCCAGGCGATGTTGCTCTTCACCGGTCCCACCGGCGCCGGGGCCGGTGTGGTGCTGCCGCCACTGCTGGCACCGGAACGCGGCGCGGTCACCACCGTGGTCGGCGCGCGGCCGGCGCTGGCACCGGCCGGATACAGCCGGATCACCTGCCCCGGATGGATGGTCGAGGGGTTGTCCAGGCTGTTCCAGGCAATCAGGTCGGCCGGGGTGATGTCATGGATGCGGGCCAGCGCATAGATGGTGTCGCCCTTGCGCACCACCACGGTCTGCCCGGGCTTGGGCACCGAGGTCTTCGGCGTGGTCACACCACCCGCGGTGCTGCCACCACCAGGACGAACCACAGTCGCGGTACCGCAGGCGGCCAGGGTGGAAACCAGCAACGCCAGCGCGCCGATGCGCACTCCTTTGCTCAGACGATCAGGACTCATGCGAACTTCGACCTCCATACAAGCCAGGCAATCAGCACCACCACCAACGCGGTGGCGATCCAGCCCAGCGGTTCAATCCAGCGACGCAGTGCCGCTTCAGCACGCGCACCACCGATACGGATGACCGCAGCCAGCACGAATACGCGCTTGCCGCGACCGATCAGCATGCTCAGCAGGTACTGCGGCATCGGTACGCCGACGATACCCGATGCCCACGTGAAGACCTTCATCGGGATGGGCATGAATCCGCCCAGCACCAGGAAGGTGAACACCGCCCACGGCGACTCGGCCATCTTCGCCTGCACGGTGGTGATGCCCTGCTCGATGGCCGGCAGCATGCCCAGTGCTTCGAACAACGGCTTGATCGCTTCGAAGGCGTAATGACCCAGTGCATAGCCAATCAGCGCGCCGACCATCGAGCCGGCCAGGCTGAGGGTGGCGAACCACCAGCCGCGCTTGGGCTGGGCCACGCACATCGGTGCCAGCATCACCTCCGGCATCACCGGGAAGATGATCGCCTCGAAGAAGCTCAACACCGTCAGGTAGGTCGGCGCGCGTTCGTGCGCCGCCCACTTCATCGCCCGCTCGTACAGCGGCCCGAAAATCTTCATGCAACCCTGCTCCGTGGATTAGTCGAGCATGCCAGACAGCAGCGGCACGAACGTGACCGGCGCCAACACGTGTTGTTCGATGCTGCCGTCGGCCTTGCGGTCCAGCTGTACCAGCGACTGCGCCCCTGGGCCACCGACCGGCGCCACCAGGCGGCCGCCCTCGGCGAGCTGCTCGATCAGGGCGTCGACCAGTGCCGGCGCCGCCGCAGTGACCACGATGGCATCGAACGGTCCGTGCTCGGCCCAGCCGACGCGGCCGTCGTCATGCTTGGTGCGGATGTTCATGCCCAGCGCACGGAAGCGCTTGCGCGCCTGGCGCAGCAGGTCACCGATGCGCTCCACGGTGTAGACCTCCAGGCCCAGCGCACCGAGGATGGCGGCCTGGTAACCGGATCCGGTGCCGACTTCCAGCACCCGCTTCGGCGCGACCTGGAGCACCGCCTCGGTCATCCGCGCGACCACCCAGGGTTGCGAGATGGTCTGGCCGTGGCCGATCGGCAGCGCGGTGTCTTCATACGCACGCGAGGCCAGTGCCTCGTCGATGAACAGATGGCGCGGCACCACCCGGATCGCGTTCAAGGTCGGCTCGTCGACAATCCCGGCTTCGCGAAGGCGGTCGACCAGGCGGTCACGCACGCGCTGCGAGGTCATGCCGATACCGACGGCTTCCGGTTGCAGGCGCAGGCGTGGGCTCATGCTGGCTGGTCCAGCGCGGCACTGAGGCCGCCGACCCAGCTGGCCACCTTCTCCAGTGCCTGGTAACGGGTCAGGTCGACCTGGATCGGGGTGATCGAGATGTGGCCGGTGCGCACCGCATGGAAATCGGTGCCGGGGCCGGAGTCCTGCTCACGACCGGCCGGGCCGATCCAGTACACCTCGTTGCCGCGCGGATCCTTCTGCGCGATGCAGCCTTCGGCGCGATGGCGGTTGCCCAGGCGGGTGACCTCGAAGCCCTTGACTTCGCTCCACGGCAGGTCAGGCACGTTGACGTTGAGGATGGTGTCAGCCGGCAACGGATCGGCCTTGAGCCGGGCGACGATCTCCACCGCGGCGCGCGCGGCGGTCTCGAAGTGCTTCGGATCATGGTTGCGGGTAACCAGCGAGACCGCCACCGCCGGCAGGCCGAGGAAGCGACCTTCCATCGCCGCCGAGACGGTGCCGGAATAGATCACGTCATCGCCGAGGTTGGCGGCATTGTTGATGCCGGACACGACAATATCGGGTTCGAACTCGAGCAGCCCGGTCAGCGCCAGGTGCACGCAGTCGGTCGGGGTGCCGGCCACCGAGACGGTGTAATGGTCGATGCGCTTGAGGCGGATCGGCAGGTCGAGGGTCAGCGAATTGCTGGCGCCGGAACGATCGCGGTCGGGCGCGACCACCGTGACTTCGTGACCGGCCTCACGCAACACCGAAGCAAGCATCCGGATGCCTGCGGCGTCGACGCCATCGTCGTTACTGACCAGGATTCGCATCTTCGATTTAACCGCTTGATTTTCCAAGAATTCGATTCCATCACCGTGCAGTGTGGGCGGGACCGTCGTACTTCCCTGCGGAAGCCGTCGACCCTGCAAGGGCATCGTCTATTGTGCCGCATGCGAGCCGCCGGTCCTACCCTGCCGGCGGTCACGGCCGACATCGAACCGTCATAGGCAGACCTGCGCCGGCGGTTTACCCTGTGCGCATGTCGCACCCTGAAGACGAAGACCCGGCCGCATTGTTCCGTGCGGCCATCGGCGAAGTGACGCCGCTGCGCAAGGATGCCGAGCCGGCACCGGCTGCGCCCCGGCCGAAGCCGCGCGCGCGCATGGCCGAACGTGACGAGGCCGAAGCCGCCGGCGAGTTCGCACGGCTGCTGCGCGACAGCACGCCACTGGAAGCCGGCGACGTGGCCAGCTATCGCCGCGACAACCTCCCACCTCGCATGTTCCAGCGGCTGAAGCGTGGCCAGTACTCGGTGCAGGACGAACTGGACCTGCACGGCGCCACCGCGTCGCAGGCGGAGACACTGCTGCGCCAGTTCCTGCTGGAAGCGCATGCACACGACTATGGCTGCGTGCGCATCATCCACGGCAAGGGATTGCAGTCCGATGGCGGTGCGCCGGTACTGAAGAACCTGGTCGACCGCCTGCTGCGGCTGCGCAATGATGTGCTGGCGTTCCACTCGGCGCCAACCGGGCAAGGCGGTACCGGTGCGATGCTGGTGCTGCTTGCACGTAGATGAAAAAGGGGACGGAGGGAATTAAGTCGTTTGTGGCACAAACGACTTAATTCCCTCCGTCCCCTTTTTCTGTCAGGCCTGCGAGGCGTCTTCGACCGGGCCGAGCTCGTGCAGCACGGCGGTGGCGTAGCAACCCGGTGGCAGCGCGAACGATAGCTCCAGCACGTCATCGGCCAACCATTGGTGCTGCAGCAGCGCCGGGCGCAGGCGCAGCGCGCGGCGCTCCTGCTTCAGGCGCGCGTCTTCCAGGCCGGCCCGCAGTGCCTTCGACTCTTCGTCGTCCAGCGCGGCCAGCTCCAGCTCGCGTGCCGCATCGGTGCTGCGCAGCTCGCCTTCGCCCCACAGCGGCGCGCTGGGATGGATGTCGAAACGCGCCAGGCGCTCGGCCAGGACATCGGTGTACGGCTCGGGTCCGAACACGCTGCGGCTGCCATCGAGCATCCACACTTCACCTTCAAGCGGCTGATCCCAGTTGCCCTGCTCCACGCGCGCGGCCAGCACCCGATTGAACAGCGCCGAGCGGGCAACTGACAGCAGCAGCGAACGCTGGTCCTTGCGCATGCGGCGGCCACCGAACATCGCCAGTGCCGCCGGCACATTGCCGCCGTCGCGGCCAAAGCGCTGCTCGCCGAACCAGTTCGGCAAGCCGCGCTCGGCAATCTGCTGCAGGCGTTCGCTGATTGCTGCGGCATCGCCCTGCACTTCGCGCAGCACCAGCTTGAAGCGGTTGCCGGCCAGTGCGCCACGCTGCAGCTTGCGGTTGTGCCAGGTGGCTTCGAGCACTTCGATCTCGTCACTGGCCAGCTCGGCCAGGTCCGGCGCGACGCGCTTGGGCAGGTGCACGCTGAAACGCTGGGTAGTGACCGCGTGGCGGTCTTTCATGCCGGCGTAGCTCACTGCCATTTCCGGCAGGCCCGCCCACTTGGCCAGCACCTTGGCCACATGCACGGTGTTGGCGCCGCGCTTGCGGATGTGCAGCAGCAGGTGCTCGCCTTCACCGGTGGCCTCGAAGGCCGGCAGCTCGTCAACCTGGAAATCGTCCGGCGTGGTGCGGATGCGCGCCGTCAACAACGGCGCACCAAACGCCAACGGCAGCGGAATCATGCCGCCACCAGCAGCACAACGGCCTGTGCAGCGATGCCTTCGCCACGGCCGGTGAAGCCCAGCTTCTCCGACGTTGTGGCCTTGACGCTGACCGCATCCAGCGGCAGCTGCAGCAACCCACCGATACGCTCACGCATGGCCAGCGCATGCGGGCCGACCTTCGGACGCTCGCAGATCACGGTGATGTCGGTGTTGCCGACGCGCCAGCCGCGCTCGCGCAGCAGGCTGTCGCAGTGGCGCACGAAATCGCTGCTGTCGGCGCCCTTCCAGCGGTCGTCACTCGGCGGGAAATGCTGGCCGATGTCACCCAGCGCCAGCGCGCCGAGCATCGCATCGCAGAGGGCGTGCAGGATCACGTCGCCATCGCTGTGCGCGAGCACGCCGCAGCTGTGCGGCACGTTCACGCCGCCGAGCATGATGTGATCGCCTTCACCGAAGGCATGGACGTCGTAGCCCTGGCCGATGCGGACGGGCGGGAACGGTGCGGTGCTCATGGATGCAACCCTTGCAGCAGGGCCGCGCGGACGGTCAGTCGGCGCGGCGGGAAAGTACGAATTCGAACCGGTCCAGATCGGCCGGGGTGGTGACCTTGAAGTTGTCCTCGCTGCCTTCCACCAGCAGCGGGCGCTGGCCCTGGCGCTCCATGGCCATGGCCTCGTCGGTGACTTCAACACCGGCGGCCGCGGCGTCGGACAGCGCGCGGCTGAGCTGGTGGCGGCGGAACAGCTGTGGGGTCAGTGCACGCCACAGGCGCTCGCGCGGCTCGGTGCCATCGATGCCACCGTCATCGCCAGCGCGCTTGAGTGTGTCACGCACCGGTGCGGCCAGGATCGCCCCGACCGGGTCGGTACGACCGACTTCAAGCAGGCGGCCGAGATCGGCCAGCGACAGGTTCGGCCGCGCCGCATCGTGGACCAGCACGAACTCATCGGCGCGCACCGAGTCCGGCAGCGCCTGCAGACCAGCCAGCACCGAAGCGGCACGGGTCGCGCCACCGATGCAGGTCAGCACCGGCTTGCCCGCCCACTCGTTCCAGCCTGGCCAGTCGGCGTCGTCCTGGCCGATCACCACCATCGCACCGGCCACGGCCGGGTGCGCCAGCAGTGCATCCAGGGTATGGGCGAGCAGGATCTGCCCACCTGCCTGCAGGTACTGCTTGGGCAGCGGCGCACCGAAGCGGGCACCACGGCCGGCGGCCGGAACCACCACCCAGATCGCCGCGCTCATGGCACGTCTGCCGGGTGTTCGCCGGCCTGGGCACTGACGCCAGCGGCAGGCTGCACCGGTTGGACCGGCGCATCCTCGACCACGCGGTAGAACTTCTCGCCGGGCTTGATCATGCCCAGCTCGCTGCGTGCGCGTTCCTCGATGGCGGACTGGCCTTCCTTGAGGTCCTTCACTTCGGCAGCCAGCGCATCGTTGCGCTGCTGCAGACCCTCATTGTCCCGCTCCTGGTTGGCGACCTGGGCTTCGAGCATCATCACTTCGCCCGAATTGCCCGGACCGAACCAGAAGCGGTACTGCAGCCAGCCCAGCAGCAGGGCCAGCACCAGCAGCATCCAGCGCCAGTCGCGCATCGGCTCAGCGCTTCAGCGAAACGAACGCGTCACGACCGGCGTAACGCGCGCCGGCGCCGAGGGCTTCCTCGATGCGCAGCAGCTGGTTGTACTTGGCCACGCGATCGCTGCGGCACAGCGAGCCGGTCTTGATCTGGGTGGCGGTGGTGGCCACTGCGATGTCGGCAATGGTGGTGTCTTCGGTTTCGCCCGAACGGTGCGAGACCACGGCGGCGTAGCCAGCGCGGTCGGCCATGGCGATCGCTTCGAGGGTTTCGCTCAGGGTGCCGATCTGGTTGACCTTGATCAGGATCGCGTTGGCGGTGCCCGAGTCGATGCCTTCCTGGAAGATCTTCGGGTTGGTCACGAACAGGTCGTCACCGACCAGCTGCACCTTCTTGCCGATGCGGTCGGTCAGCAGCTTCCAGCCAGCCCAGTCGTTCTCGGCCAGGCCGTCTTCAATCGTGATGATCGGGTACTGCGCGGCCCAGTCGGCGAGGAAGTCGACGAACTGCTCGGAGGTCAGGCGCTTGTTCTCGCCGACCAGGTTGTACTTGCCGTTCTCGAAGAATTCGCTGGAGGCCACGTCCAGGCCCAGCAGCACGTCTTCACCGGCGGTGTAGCCGGCCTTGCCGATCGCCTCGAGGATGGTGTCCAGCGCTTCAACGTTGCTGCGGAAGTCCGGCGCGAAGCCACCTTCGTCGCCCACCGCCGTGCTCAGGCCGTGGCCCTTCAGCACCGACTTCAGCGAATGGAAGATTTCGGTACCGGCACGCAGCGCTTCAGAGAACGAGGTGAAGCCGACCGGCAGCACCATGAACTCCTGGAAGTCCACGTTGTTGTCGGCATGCGCACCGCCGTTGATGATGTTCATCATCGGCACCGGCAGCGACGGGGTAACGCCGGTCTTGGCGGCCAGGTACTGCCACAGCGCCTGCTTGTTCGATGCGGCGGCGGCGTGCGCGGCGGCCATCGAAACACCCAGCAGTGCGTTGGCGCCCAGGCGGCCCTTGTTCTCGGTGCCATCAAGATCGATCAGGCGACGGTCGAGGCCGGCCTGGTCGGTGGCTTCAAAACCCTTCAGCGCGGCGGCAATCGTGGTGTTGACGTTATCGACGGCCTTGCGCACGCCCTTGCCCAGATAACGGGTCTTGTCGCCATCACGCAGCTCGACCGCTTCCTTGGTGCCGGTCGAGGCGCCGGAGGGAACCGCGGCACGACCGAACGAACCGTCCTCCAGGATGACTTCGGCTTCCAGCGTGGGGTTGCCACGGCTGTCGAGGATTTCACGGGCGTGGATGCTGCGGATCGTACTCATGGTCGGGCCGGTTACCTGTCTGGAGAGGGGGCGACAAAACGAATGCCGCGTGATTATCCCCGGCTGCCCGCCACTTGCCAAATGGCGTGGGCAACCTCAGCCCCAGCTGGACCCGATCACGATCAGGGCCAGCGACACCAGCATCACCAGCAACACACCGGCCAACGCCGCCGCGACGGGACCACGGCTGCGTCGCCAGGCCAGCACCATTGCCATCAGGCTGCCGACGAAAGACAGACCCAGCGTAACCAGTGCGGCCAGAATCCAGTACTGCATGGCCTGTATGCCATGGTTGCCGTCACCCGGCGAGCCGAAGCTTGCAGCAAAGGCCAGCACACCCATCAGCACCGATGCCCAGGCAAGCACGGACAGCCCCAGCGCGACCAGACCCCACGGCCAGCCACGCGCTGATGAGGTCGTATTCATCAAAGAAATCCGTAGAACAGGGCGCCCAGCCACAGCGAGAGCAGGATGATCGCCAGGCCCGCGGCCACCTTGCCGCGATTCAGCCGCCAGGCCAGCACTGCGGCAGCGACGCATCCCACGGCACCGAGCAGCTCTGCCACCAGCAGCGCAATGAAGTACGCCTGCAGATCGAGTGCGCTGCTGCCATCGCCGGGTGGCCGCACGGACGCGGCGCCGATCAGCACCAGGCCGAACATGCCCACGGTGAACAGCACGGCCAGGCCCAGCGCGATCGGGCCCCACGGCCACTGACTCCAGTGGCGGCGGTGGCGCTGGGTTTCCAGCGCCAGCCACGGGTCACGACTCACGCGAAGCGCGAAAAGCCGTGCTTCTTTGTCACCGCGTCGAGCTCCATCAGGGTCTCGAGCAGCGCTTCCATCTGGTCCAGCGGCCACGCGTTGGGTCCATCGGACAGGGCCTTGGACGGATCCGGATGGGTCTCGGCGAACAGGCCGGAGATGCCCACCGCCACCGCGGCACGGGCCAGCACCGGCACGTGCTCGCGCTGGCCACCGGAACTGGTGCCCTGCCCGCCCGGCAGCTGCACCGAATGGGTGGCGTCGAACACCACCGGGCAACCGGTATCGCGCATCACCGCCAGCGAACGCATGTCGCTGACCAGGTTGTTGTAGCCGAAGCTGGCACCACGCTCGCAGACCATGATCTGCTCGTTGCCGGTGGCCTTGGCCTTCTCCACGACCGGCTTCATGTCCCACGGCGCCAGGAACTGGCCCTTCTTGATGTTGACCGGCTTGCCGGCCGAGCACACCTTGCGGATGAAGTCGGTCTGGCGGACCAGGAATGCCGGGGTCTGCAGCACATCCACCACCGAGGCCACTTCGTCCATCGGGGTGTATTCGTGGACGTCGGTCAGCACCGACACGCCGATCTGCTTCTTGACCTCGGCCAGGACCTTCAGGCCCTCCTCCATGCCAGGGCCACGGAACGCGGTGCCCGAGGTGCGGTTGGCCTTGTCGAAGCTGGACTTGAAGATGAAGTTGACGCCGAGCTTGTCGGTGACTTCCTTCAGCTTGCCGGCGGTATCGAGCTGCAGCTGCATCGACTCGATCACGCAGGGGCCGGCGATCAGGAACAGGGGCTGGTCCAGCCCGACCTCGAATCCACACAGTTTCATGGCGTTTCCTTGTTGTCCGCGGCACCGGCCGGGCCGGTGCGCAGGGGGTTGAAGCGTGCAAGATGGGGGCCGACGGCCCCCATCACAAGTCAGGCGCGGGCTTCCTGCAGCAGCTTGCCGCCGGCCTTGCGCTCGCGTGCGGCGCGGATGAAACCGATGAACAGCGGATGGCCGTCACGCGGCGTGGACAGGAATTCCGGATGCGCCTGGCAGGCCAGGAACCACGGGTGCGCATCGCGCGGCAGTTCCACCACTTCCACCAGGGTGTCGTCCATCGACTTGCCGGCGATCACCAGGCCCGCATCTTCCAGCTGGGTGCGGTAGCGGTTGTTGAACTCGTAACGGTGGCGGTGGCGCTCGGCGACCACATCCTTGCCGTACAGCTCGCGGGCCAGCGTGCCCGGCTTCAGGCGCTGTTCCTGCAGGCCCAGGCGCATGGTGCCACCCAGGTCGCTCTTGTCGTCACGCTTCTCGACATCGCCGGTGGCGGTACGCCATTCGGTGATCAGGCCGATCACCGGGTTCGGCGACTGGCGGTCGTTCTCGGTGCTGTTGGCGCCTTCCAGGCCGACCACGTTGCGCGCGTAGTCGACGACGGCCGCCTGCATGCCGTAGCAGATGCCGAAGTACGGCACGTGCTGCTCGCGGGCGAACTTCGAAGTCAGCACCTTGCCTTCGAAACCACGGTCACCGAAGCCACCCGGCACCAGGATGCCGTCGACATCGGCCAGCGCGGCCATGTCGGTGCCTTCCAGGTCCTGTGCTTCCAGCCACTTCAGGTTGACCTTCGTGCGCTGGCGCAGGCCGCCATGCTTGAGTGCTTCACCGACCGACTTGTAGGCATCCTGGTGATCGACGTACTTGCCGACCACGGCGATGGTCACTTCGTCCAGCGGATGCAGGGTCGCGTCGACCGCGTCCTCCCACATCGACAGATCGACCGGACCGGCCTTGTCAGCCAGCTTCAGCTGGTTGACCACGATCTCGTCCAGGCCCTGTGCGTGCAGGCCCGACGGGATGCGGTACAGCACGTCGACGTCCGGCACGCTGATCACCGCGCGCTCGGAAACGTTGGTGAACTGGGCGATCTTGCGGCGCTCCGAATCCGGCACGGCCTGTTCCGAACGGCACAGCAACACGTCCGGCTGGATGCCGATCGAGCGCAGTTCCTTCACCGAATGCTGGGTCGGCTTGGTCTTCAGCTCACCAGCGGCGCCGATGTACGGCACCAGGGTGAGGTGCATGAACAGCGCCTTCTCCGGGCCACGCTCGGTGCGCACCTGGCGGATCGCTTCCAGGAACGGCAGCGACTCGATGTCGCCGACGGTGCCGCCGATCTCGACCAGCGCCACGTCGTAGCCTTCGGTGGCTTCGTCGATGCAGCGACGGATCTCGTCGGTGATGTGCGGAATGACCTGCACGGTCGCGCCCAGGTAGTCGCCGCGACGCTCCTTGCGGATCACGTTCTCGTAGATGCGGCCGGTGGTGACCGAGTTCTTGCGGCTCAGGCGGGTGCGCACGAAGCGCTCGTAGTGGCCCAGGTCGAGGTCGGTCTCGGCGCCGTCGTCGGTGACGTAGACCTCACCGTGCTGGAACGGGCTCATGGTGCCCGGGTCGACGTTGATGTACGGGTCGAGCTTCATCATCGTGACCTTCAGGCCACGGGCTTCAAGAATGGCGGCCAGCGACGCGGCGGCAATGCCTTTGCCGAGCGAGGACACCACGCCGCCGGTTACGAAAATCAAGGGAGTCATGGCTGCAAGCATCCTGTCTGGAAATGGAAAACGGCAGCACCACGCGCGCCCGTAGGGCGGGCATGGTGCTCAGAGGGGGTTTTCCGGTTCGCTGGGACAGCGAGGGAGGTGCGGATCCGTGCGGCGACAGGCGCCGTACAAGGACCCCCGTGCGAGGTCGGGGCGGCCGTGCCGGTCAAATCGACCGTCACCTGCGACCCGCCATGCTGGAAGCCACGCTTGGCCGCTCCAGCCCATTCGCAAAGGGTGGACACGCACTTACTCCCGGAAAGCCATAGTTTACAGATTGATGGCCGCCAACCCAAGGGGGCAGACGCCACGTTCCTAAAAAGAAACGCCCCGCAAAGCGGGGCGTTCCGGAGCGCAACCCTTGTCGCAAGGGCGCCTGGCAGGTCGCGGGATCAGCGCTTCTTGCGCGCTTCTTCCTCTTCTTCCTTCTGCGGGGCCGGCTGGCCCTGCGCCTTCATTTCGGCATTGGCCTGGGCACGGCGCTTGGCCTTGGC
Source organism: Stenotrophomonas sp. GD03654 (assembly GCF_029845105.1). Taxonomy (NCBI): domain Bacteria; kingdom Pseudomonadati; phylum Pseudomonadota; class Gammaproteobacteria; order Lysobacterales; family Lysobacteraceae; genus Stenotrophomonas; species Stenotrophomonas sp. GD03654. The sequence goes on from NZ_JAOCLC010000020.1 coordinate 64,691, forward strand.
GTCCGCCTCGGCCTGCGCCTTGTCGGCCTGGTCGCCCTGCTGCGGGGCCGGCTGGCCGGCGTTCTGCGCCACCACCAGCGGCACTGCAACAGCGGCAGCGGCCAGGATCGCAATGGTCAGCAACTTCTTCATGAGGTCCTCCTCGCGGTATGGCTTGGATGTTTCGACCCAACGGGGGTCGCCGGCGTTCAGATTCCAGCGGCTGCCATTTTACCCCCTCTGCGTCGCCGAGACTGAACCGCAGGCGTGCAAAATCCCGTGCCAGACCCCACACTTGCCCGTCGCTCCAAGCTTTCGAAGACAGATGAACGCCCGTTATAACGCCGCCGATATTGAAGTCCTGTCCGGCCTTGACCCGGTCAAGCGCCGTCCCGGCATGTATACCGACACCGCGCGCCCGAACCACCTGGCGCAGGAAGTGATCGACAACTCGGTGGACGAGGCCCTCGCCGGCCACGCCCGCTCGATCGAGATCACCCTGTACAAGGACGGCAGCGTGGAGGTCAGCGATGACGGCCGCGGCATGCCGGTGGACATCCATCCGGAAGAGAAGATCCCGGGTGTCGAGCTGATCCTGACCCGCCTGCATGCCGGCGGCAAGTTCAGCAACAACAACTACACCTTCTCCGGCGGCCTGCACGGCGTCGGCGTCAGCGTGGTCAACGCGCTGTCGACCCTGGTGGAGGTGCACATCAAGCGCGAAGGCGCCGAACACCGCATCACCTTCCGCAATGGCGACCGCGCCACGCCGCTGGAAGTGGTCGGCAGCGTCGGCAAGAAGAACACCGGCACCCGCGTGCGCTTCTGGCCCGACCCGAAGTACTTCGACACGCCCAAGTTCGCGGTGCGCGCGCTCAAGCACCTGCTGCGCGCCAAGGCTGTGCTGTGCCCGGGCCTGACCGTGAAGCTGACGGATGAAGCCACCGGTGAAGTCGATACCTGGTACTACGAAGACGGTCTGCGCGATTACCTGAAGCTGGAACTGGGCGATCGCGAGATGCTGCCGGCCGAGCTGTTCGTCGGCAACCTGAAGAAGGACACCGAAATTGTTGACTGGGCCGTGGCCTGGCTGCCGGAAGGCGAGCTGGTGCAGGAAAGCTACGTCAACCTGATCCCCACTGCCCAGCACGGCACCCACGTCAACGGCCTGCGTACCGGCCTGACCGAGGCGCTGCGCGAGTTCTGCGACTTCCGCAACCTGCTGCCGCGCGGCGTCAAGCTGGCGCCGGAAGACGTGTGGGACCGGGTGTCGTTCGTGCTGTCGCTGAAGATGACCGATCCGCAGTTCAGCGGCCAGACCAAGGAGCGCCTGTCCTCGCGCCAGGCCGCCGGCTTCGTTGAAGGCGCCGCCCATGATGCCTTCAGCCTGCTGCTGAACCAGAACGTGGACCTGGGCGAGAAAATCGCGCAGATCGCCATCGAACGCGCCAGCGCGCGCCTGAAGACCGAAAAGCTGGTCGTCCGCAAGAAGGTCACCCAGGGCCCGGCCCTGCCTGGCAAGCTGGCCGACTGCATCAGCCAGGACCTGTCGCGTACCGAGCTGTTCCTGGTGGAAGGTGACTCGGCAGGTGGCAGCGCCAAGCAGGCGCGCGACAAGGATTTCCAGGCCATCATGCCGTTGCGCGGCAAGATCCTGAACACCTGGGAAGTCTCGTCCAACAGCGTGCTGGCCTCGGAGGAAGTGCACAACCTGGCCATCGCCATCGGTTGCGATCCCGGCAAGGACGACATCAGCGGCCTGCGCTACGGCAAGGTCATCATCCTGGCCGACGCGGACTCCGACGGCCTGCACATCGCCACCCTGCTCACCGCTCTGTTCCTCAAGCACTTCCCGGCGCTGGTCGATGCCGGCCACGTGTTCGTGGCGATGCCGCCGCTGTTCCGCATCGACGTGGGCAAGCAGGTGTTCTACGCCCTGGACGAGGAAGAAAAGCGCTCGATGCTGGACAAGATCGAACGCGAGAAGATCAAGGGCGCGATCAACGTCACCCGCTTCAAGGGCCTGGGCGAGATGAATCCGCCACAGCTGCGCGAGTCGACCATCCACCCCGACACCCGCCGCCTGGTGCAGCTGACCGTGGACGATCGCGAGCAGACGAGCTCGCTGATGGACATGCTGCTGGCCAAGAAGCGTGCGTCCGACCGCAAGGGCTGGCTGGAGTCGAAGGGCGACCTGGCTTCGCTGGAAGTCTGATCCAGCCCCATCACCCGGTAGTGCCGGCCACTGGCCGGCACCCTCGGCATCCGCGTGATCCAGGCAGATCTGCCGGCCAGCGGCCGGCACTACCGGTCCATGCGCCGCGGGGCATTACACCCCCATCGGCAAACCCGGCGGCGCCATAATGCGCGTCCATCCGTGTGGACCATCGTATTGGCCAGCCACTCGCTACTGTTCCCGGGCCTGCCACTGCACAGCGCGCGCCTGGTCCTGAGCCCGATCCGCCGCGACGATGCGGCCGCCCTGTTCGCGATCCAGTCCGATCCGGACGTGATGCGGTTCTGGAACCACCCGGCGTGGACACGACCGGCCGAGTCGCGCGCGCAGATCGACGATGACCTGGCTGCACAGGCCACTGGCACCCAACTCAAGCTGGCCGTGCGCGAAACGCTGGACGGTCCGTTGCTGGGCATCTGCGTGGTGTTCGCGCTGGACCGCGATGCCGCACGTGCCGAGATCGGCTACCTGCTGGCCCCCGACAGGCAGGGCCGGGGCTACATGCACGAAGCGCTGCAGCACCTGCTGGACTACCTGTTCCAGACCCTGCACCTGCATCGCGTGGAAGCCGAGGTCGACCCGCGCAACCAGCCCTCGGCACGCGTGCTTGAACGGCTGGGCTTCCACCTGGAGGGCGTGCTGCGGCAGCGCTGGCGCATCCAGGGTGAACTGTCCGATTCGGCGGTATACGGTCTGCTGGCGGACGACGTGCGCACACCCCTGCCCGCTTGACCCAATCTGGCCAGTGGCGGCCTCGACCGGCGGGCATGCCTTTGGACACATACGGCATGCCCGCCACCGGCCTAGCATCGGAACCCCCTTCCGCTGCCGATCCGGTGCCATGAAGTCCCTGCTGCACACTGCCGCGCTCTGCGTCGGCCTGCTCATCGCCCCTGCCAGCGTGCTGGCCGCGCCCGACGCCGACACCAAGGCCGATCCGAAAGACGACAAGACCGAAGCGCCTGCGCTGCCCGCCGATGCATCGGCCCGCCAGAGCATGCGCCTGGCCGGCCGCACCCTGGACTACACCGCCACCGTCGGCACCCTGCCGGTACGCGATGCCAAGGGCAAGGTGATCGCCGATGTGGTGTTCACCGCCTATACGATGCCGGGCAAGGACCGGCCGGTGACCTTTGCGCTCAATGGCGGTCCCGGGGCGTCGTCGGTCTATCTCAACATGGGCGCGATCGGGCCCAAGGTGGTCACCTTTGGTTCGGAGGGTGACAGCGCATCGGCGCCGGCCACCCTGCACGACAACCCGGGCACCTGGCTGGACTTCACCGACCTGGTGTTCATCGATCCGGTCGGCACCGGCTTCAGCCGCGCACGCATCAGCGATGACGAGGCGAAGAAGCAGTTGTACAACCCCAGTGCCGACATCGAGTACCTGTCGCGCTCGATCTACGACTGGCTGCTGCGCAACCAGCGCATGGGCGCGCGCAAGTACCTGACCGGTGAGAGCTATGGTGGCTACCGTGGCCCGCGCATCACCCACTTCCTGCAGACGCGGCTGGGCGTGGCGATGAACGGCCTGGTGCTGGTCTCGCCGTACCTGAGCCCGACCCTGGAAGACAACGCCGATGTCTCGCCGATGGCATGGATGCAGACACTGCCGTCGATCGCCGCCGCGCACCTGGAGCGCCAGGGCAAGCTGACCGATGCAGCAATGCGTGAGGTGGTGGAGTACACCCGTGGCGACTACGCCACTGCGCTGATGAAGGGTCGCAGCGATCCGCAGGCGACCGAGGCGATGCTGCGCCGGGTGACCGCGCTGACCGGGCTTGACCCGCAGTTCGTGCGCCGTGCCGGTGGCCGTCTTGAAACCCAGGCCTACCTGCGCGAAGTATTCCGCGACAAGGGCACGCTGGGCAGCCGCTACGACTCCAATGTGACCGCGTTCGATCCGTTCCCGAATGATCCGGAGCAGCGCGCCAATGACCCGCTGCTGGACAGCATCATTGCGCCGACCACCACGGCGATGGTCGACTTCGTGACGCGCGTGGTCGGCTGGAAGGTGGATGCGCGCTACCAGGCGCTGAACTACGACGTGAACCGGCTGTGGGACCGCAACGGCGAACTGCGCCAGGGTGCGGTGACCCAGCTGCGCCAGGCAGTGGCAATCGACCCACATCTGCAGGTACTGATCGTGCACGGTTGGAATGACCTGTCATGCCCGTTCATGGGGTCGATCCTGACGGTGGACCAGATGCCGACGATGGGCAGCAATCCGGACCGGGTGCAGGTGCGGAGCTATCCGGGCGGGCACATGTTCTACAGCCGGGCGGACAGCCAGGCGGCGTTCCGGAAGGATGTGCAGGCGCTGTTCCAACGTAATTGAGGGGTTCGGCCGGGCCTGCGGCGCGGCACCCGCTGACTGCCACGGCCACTGCAACTGCAACTGCAAAAGCTGGCATTCCGTGGGTTGGCGGAGCGGGTCCGGTTGCG